>NZ_JAKZJH010000019.1:0-5417 GCF_031142795.1 Streptococcus sp. IsoGale021 | reverse complement strand
AAAATAAAAAAAGATGAAAAAAGGTATTGACAAGAGTTAAAGGAGATGATATACTAAGATAGTTGTCGCTTGAGGGGCGACAAAGACCTTTGAAAACTGAACAAGACGAACCAATGTGCAGGCGACTGTTTAAAGACAGTCCGTCAAACATTAAGAAGAAACAATAAATCTGTCAGTGACAGAAATGAGTGAGAACTCAAACTTTATATGAGAGTTTGATCCTGGCTCAGGACGAACGCTGGCGGCGTGCCTAATACATGCAAGTAGGACGCACAGTCTATACCGTAGCTTGCTACACCATAGACTGTGAGTTGCGAACGGGTGAGTAACGCGTAGGTAACCTGCCTATTAGAGGGGGATAACTATTGGAAACGATAGCTAATACCGCATAACAGTATGTAACACATGTTAGATGCTTGAAAGATGCAATTGCATCGCTAGTAGATGGACCTGCGTTGTATTAGCTAGTAGGTAGGGTAATGGCCTACCTAGGCGACGATACATAGCCGACCTGAGAGGGTGATCGGCCACACTGGGACTGAGACACGGCCCAGACTCCTACGGGAGGCAGCAGTAGGGAATCTTCGGCAATGGGGGGAACCCTGACCGAGCAACGCCGCGTGAGTGAAGAAGGTTTTCGGATCGTAAAGCTCTGTTGTTAAGGAAGAACGAGTGTGAGAATGGAAAGTTCATACTGTGACGGTACTTAACCAGAAAGGGACGGCTAACTACGTGCCAGCAGCCGCGGTAATACGTAGGTCCCGAGCGTTGTCCGGATTTATTGGGCGTAAAGCGAGCGCAGGCGGTTAGAAAAGTCTGAAGTGAAAGGCAGTGGCTCAACCATTGTAGGCTTTGGAAACTGTTTAACTTGAGTGCAGAAGGGGAGAGTGGAATTCCATGTGTAGCGGTGAAATGCGTAGATATATGGAGGAACACCGGTGGCGAAAGCGGCTCTCTGGTCTGTAACTGACGCTGAGGCTCGAAAGCGTGGGGAGCGAACAGGATTAGATACCCTGGTAGTCCACGCCGTAAACGATGAGTGCTAGGTGTTGGGTCCTTTCCGGGACTCAGTGCCGCAGCTAACGCATTAAGCACTCCGCCTGGGGAGTACGACCGCAAGGTTGAAACTCAAAGGAATTGACGGGGGCCCGCACAAGCGGTGGAGCATGTGGTTTAATTCGAAGCAACGCGAAGAACCTTACCAGGTCTTGACATCTCTCTGACCACTCTAGAGATAGAGTTTCCCTTCGGGGCAGAGGTGACAGGTGGTGCATGGTTGTCGTCAGCTCGTGTCGTGAGATGTTGGGTTAAGTCCCGCAACGAGCGCAACCCTTATTGTTAGTTGCCATCATTGAGTTGGGCACTCTAGCGAGACTGCCGGTAATAAACCGGAGGAAGGTGGGGATGACGTCAAATCATCATGCCCCTTATGACCTGGGCTACACACGTGCTACAATGGCTGGTACAACGAGTCGCAAGCCGGTGACGGCAAGCTAATCTCTGAAAGCCAGTCTCAGTTCGGATTGTAGGCTGCAACTCGCCTACATGAAGTCGGAATCGCTAGTAATCGCGGATCAGCACGCCGCGGTGAATACGTTCCCGGGCCTTGTACACACCGCCCGTCACACCACGAGAGTTTGTAACACCCGAAGTCGGTGAGGTAACCGTAAGGAGCCAGCCGCCTAAGGTGGGATAGATGATTGGGGTGAAGTCGTAACAAGGTAGCCGTATCGGAAGGTGCGGCTGGATCACCTCCTTTCTAAGGAAAAAACGGAAGCCATTGAGTTTGTCTTGTTTAGTTTTGAGAGGTCTTGTGGGGCCTTAGCTCAGCTGGGAGAGCGCCTGCTTTGCACGCAGGAGGTCAGCGGTTCGATCCCGCTAGGCTCCATTAGGATAGAATCCTACTGAACTTAATAAAGAAGTGAAGTTGCATATGAGACTAACTTCTTAGGAAAAAAAGATAAACTTCCTTGTGTTCGACGAACACAACGTCAGTTTTCTATTTTTCTACAGAAGTTTTCGCAAGCGAACCGTCTCTTAATATCCTAAAATTAGCACATTGAAAATTGAATAACGATATCAAATAGTAACAAGAAAATAAACCGAAAACGCTGTGAATATTAATGAGTATATGACTGAGAGGTCAAAGATAAGGTTAAGTTAGTAAGGGCGCACGGTGGATGCCTTGGCACTAGGAGCCGAAGAAGGACGTGACAAACGACGAAATGCCTTGGGGAGCTGTAAGTAAGCGTAGATCCAGGGATGTCCGAATGGGGGAACCCAACAGGTAGATGCCTGTTACCCGTATCTGTTAAGGATATGAGGAGGAAGACGCAGTGAACTGAAACATCTAAGTAGCTGCAGGAAGAGAAAGCAAAAGCGATTGCCTGAGTAGCGGCGAGCGAAAGGGCAAGAGGGCAAACCGAGAAGTTTACTTCTCGGGGTTGTAGGACTGCGATGTGGACTTAAAGATTATAGAAGAAGACCTTGGGAAAGGTTGCCAGAGAGAGTAAGAGCCTCGTATTTTAAATAGTCTTTATACCTAGCAGGATCCTGAGTACGGCGGGACACGAGGAATCCCGTCGGAATCTGGGAGGACCATCTCCCAACCCTAAATACTCCCTAGTGACCGATAGTGAACCAGTACCGTGAGGGAAAGGTGAAAAGCACCCCGGGAGGGGAGTGAAAGAGAACCTGAAACCGTGTGCCTACAACAAGTTCGAGCCCGTTAATGGGTGAGAGCGTGCCTTTTGTAGAATGAACCGGCGAGTTACGTTATGATGCGAGGTTAAGTTGAAGAGACGGAGCCGTAGGGAAACCGAGTCTGAAGAGGGCGCCATAGTATCATGATGTAGACCCGAAACCATGTGACCTACCCATGAGCAGGTTGAAGGTGAGGTAAAACTCACTGGAGGACCGCACCAGGGCACGTTGAAAAGTGCTTGGATGACTTGTGGGTAGCGGAGAAATTCCAAACGAACTTGGAGATAGCTGGTTCTCTCCGAAATAGCTTTAGGGCTAGCGTCGACAGAAAGATTCTTGGAGGTAGAGCACTGTTTGGGTGAGGGGTCCATCCCGGATTACCAATCTCAGATAAACTCCGAATGCCAATGAATTATGGTCGGCAGTCAGACTGCGAGTGCTAAGATCCGTAGTCGAAAGGGAAACAGCCCAGACCACCAGCTAAGGTCCCAAAATAATTGTTAAGTGGAAAAGGATGTGGGGTTGCACAGACAACTAGGATGTTAGCTTAGAAGCAGCTATTCATTCAAAGAGTGCGTAATAGCTCACTAGTCGAGTGACCCTGCGCCGAAAATGTACCGGGGCTAAAACAATTTACCGAAGCTGTGGATCCTTTAGGGGATGGTAGGAGAGCGTTCTATGTGTGGTGAAGGTGTACCGTGAGGAGCGCTGGAGCGCATAGAAGTGAGAATGCCGGTATGAGTAGCGCAAGACAGGTGAGAATCCTGTCCACCGTAAGACTAAGGTTTCCAGGGGAAGGCTCGTCCGCCCTGGGTTAGTCGGGACCTAAGGAGAGACCGAAAGGTGTATCCGATGGCCAACAGGTAGAGATTCCTGTACTAGAGTATAGAGTGAAGGAGGGACGCAGTAGGCTAACTCAAGCGTGCGAATGGAAGAGCACGTCTAAGCAGTGAGGTGTGATAGGAGTCAAATGCTTCTATCTGTAACATTGAGCTGTGATGGGGAGCGAAGTTTAGTAGCGAAGTGAGCGACGTCACACTGCCAAGAAAAGCTTCTAGCGTTAATTTATACTCTACCCGTACCGCAAACCGACACAGGTAGTCGAGGCGAGTAGCCTCAGGTGATCGAGAGAACTCTCGTTAAGGAACTCGGCAAAATGACCCCGTAACTTCGGGAGAAGGGGTGCTCAGTGTAACTGAGCCGCAGTGAATAGGCCCAAGCAACTGTTTATCAAAAACACAGCTCTCTGCTAAATCGTAAGATGATGTATAGGGGGTGACGCCTGCCCGGTGCTGGAAGGTTAAGAGGAGTGCTTAGCGGTAACGCGAAGGTATGAATTGAAGCCCCAGTAAACGGCGGCCGTAACTATAACGGTCCTAAGGTAGCGAAATTCCTTGTCGGGTAAGTTCCGACCCGCACGAAAGGCGTAATGATTTGGGCACTGTCTCAACGAGAGACTCGGTGAAATTTTAGTACCTGTGAAGATGCAGGTTACCCGCGACAGGACGGAAAGACCCCATGGAGCTTTACTGCAGTTTGATATTGAGTGTCTGTGCCACATGTACAGGATAGGTAGGAGCCAAAGAGATCGGGACGCCAGTTTCGATGGAGGCGATGTTGGGATACTACCCTTGTGTTATGGCCACTCTAACCTGGATAGGTAATCCCTATCGGAGACAGTGTCTGACGGGCAGTTTGACTGGGGCGGTCGCCTCCTAAAGAGTAACGGAGGCGCCCAAAGGTTCCCTCAGATTGGTTGGAAATCAATCGCAGAGTGTAAAGGTATAAGGGAGCTTGACTGCGAGAGCTACAACTCGAGCAGGGACGAAAGTCGGGCTTAGTGATCCGGTGGTTCCGTATGGAAGGGCCATCGCTCAACGGATAAAAGCTACCCTGGGGATAACAGGCTTATCTCCCCCAAGAGTTCACATCGACGGGGAGGTTTGGCACCTCGATGTCGGCTCGTCGCATCCTGGGGCTGTAGTCGGTCCCAAGGGTTGGGCTGTTCGCCCATTAAAGCGGCACGCGAGCTGGGTTCAGAACGTCGTGAGACAGTTCGGTCCCTATCCGTCGCGGGCGAAGGAAATTTGAGAGGATCTGCTCCTAGTACGAGAGGACCAGAGTGGACTTACCGCTGGTGTACCAGTTGTTCTGCCAAGAGCATCGCTGGGTAGCTATGTAGGGAAGGGATAAACGCTGAAAGCATCTAAGTGTGAAACCCACCTCAAGATGAGATTTCCCATAACGTTATGTTAGTAAGAGCCCTGAGAGAAGATCAGGTAGATAGGTTAGGAGTGGAAGTTGTGTGAGTAATGGAGCGGACTAATACTAATAGCTCGAGGACTTATCCGAGAAGAAGTAATGAGAACGTGAAGAGAAGCGTATGATTTTAGGGAATCAGCGCAGAAGTCATAGGGACTTCAAGCGGATTTATCTAAATCACTAGCTTTTTAGTTCGAATACAATTACTTAAGTAATGAAGGCAGATCTAGTAAGGATCTAGCTGGAGTACAATTTCATTGAGAAAGATAGCGTAGAGGTAAATCTTTTACAATTTGAGACGTTATTCAATTTTGAGTGTGTTAGATACTCAGCAGTTAAGTGACGATAGCCTAGGAGATACACCTGTACCCATGCCGAACACAGAAGTTAAGCCCTAGAACGCCGGAAGTAGTTGGGGGTTGCCCCCTGTGAGATAAGGTAGTCGCTTAGCA
>NZ_JAKZJH010000018.1:0-6765 GCF_031142795.1 Streptococcus sp. IsoGale021 | reverse complement strand
GGTTGAACCTGCCAACATGGTCTTACCGTTGACATCTTCACCCTTAGCATTGGTTCCTTTCTTCTTAGGCTCTGCTTTCACTTCCTTGTAGACATAAGTAACTTCGGTTACGCCTTTGGTAACTTTACCTTTTTCATTACCTTTTGTCTTTTCAGGAACGAGGTTGTACACTTTATCACCAGACTTGATCGCTGTCGTCTTGTGATCGGTCGTATCGTAATTTTCGCCAACACGAGCATGAGAAGTATCCGTTACATCTTCTTTGATCTTCTTACCAGATTCGTCTTCATAGTGAACAACTACATCACCGAATACTTGTTTGTAGATATACGTAACATCTGTATTTCCTTCAACAACGCGACCTTGTTCAAGACCTTGAGTCTTTTCAGGAACAATTTCATAGGTACGACCATCTTTTGTAGTAATCGTCTTATGAGCGTGATCACGAGTGTCATAAACCGTATTGATTGGAGCACCAGTTGTATCTTTTTCAGGATCTTTGATAACTTTGCCATCTTCATCTTTATAATGAACGGTTACATCACCAACCACTTCATCGTAAACATAGACAACACGAGTAGTTCCTTTGACAATCTTACCACTTTCTTGACCTTGAGTTGCATTTAGATCAATGTGATAAACTTTACCATCAGCTGTAGTAATTCTAGTTGGTTTGTGATCTGTTGTATCGTAGTTCGTACCAACTTTGCTATCTGGTGTATCAACAACACGTGGTGCGATAGTATTACCTTTCTTGTCTTGGTAATCAACGACAACGTTACCGTATTCATCTGGTGTTGGAATATCTGGTACAAGATCATAGTAGTAGGTAATATTGGTATTGCCTTCAACGACTTTTCCTGTTTCTGCACCTTGAGTTGCTTTCGGATCAAGACGATATTTCTTACCATCAACTGTCGTGATTGTTTCTTTCCGTTGATCGGTTGTATCATAGTCTGTTCCGACTTCTGATCTTGGTGTATCCGTTACTTTTGGTGAAATTGTAGCGCCGCTTTTGTTCTTGTATTCAACGGTAACATCACCGTATTTCTTCTCTACCGGTTTTTCAACTTTGTCATAAACATAGACAACGCGGGTTGTTCCTTCGACAACCTGACCACTCTCGTGACCTTGTGTAGCATTGGTATCAATACGATAAGTTGTGCCATCATCCGCCGTAATGGTAGTTGGTTTGTGATCAGTTGTGTCATAGTAAGTACCAACCCGTGAAGTTGGTGTATCTACGATACGCGGAGCAATGGTGTTGCCTTGCTTATCTTGGTAGTCAACGACAACATTACCATATTTCTCTACTGGTTTTTCAAGCTTATCATAAACATAGACAACGCGGGTTGTTCCTTCGACAACTCTACCACTTTCTTTACCTTGTGTAGCTGTAGGGTCAATGCGGTAACTTGCTCCATCGGCTGTTGTAATCGTAGACGGTTTGTGGTCAGTTGTATCGTAGGCCGTTCCTACTGATGTGTCTGGTGTATCCACAATACGTGGAGAAAGAGTGTTGCCTTGCTTATCTTGGTAGTCAACAACAACATTCCCTTTTACTTCTGTATAGTAGTTTGCTACGTTCGTCGTACCTAATTTAACTTTACCTGTTGTATTATTAGTTGATGACACATATTTATAGATCTTGCCATCCGCTGTTGTGATTCTGTCTTGGTGTGTTGTTGTGTAGTCTTCACCAACAGGAGTTCCCGTAGGTTTAACCGTTTGAGTATTTGTTAGTTTAGTAGTAGTCCCTTGAATATAGTTATCCAGCAAGACATTCCCTGCAAGATTGTATTCAACCAGATTGTATTCAAGATCTGGTTTTACAAGAGTAAAGCGAGATGGTAATTTGCTTGTAATAGCTAACCAATAACCTCTATCCCATTGTGTAGTCCGCTGCATCACAAAGGAAATTGAATCTCCGCTTTCTGCCACACCCGCAATCCCCATTTTATAGAAATTTGGATCATCATAGTCGTCTTTAATGCCGTCAGTGACAATATTTGCTGCCAAACGTCCATCGGTTTGTTTTTCAACCAAAGAACCGGTAATCTTTACTGGTCGGAAATTATAATCTGTTATGCTTTCTTCGTGCTTCAGACCAGCCAATTTTCCAGTCTTAGGTTCTGTTTTGGTTAAACTTGTTAGAGCCAAAATTGCAGGGTTATCTTTTTTAAAGTTTATAACATTGCCATCAGCATCATAGAAGCGAGCAACAACTTTATATCTAGAAGGTACATTTATGTCATAAAAAGTGTAAATCCCTCTCGTCGGATCCTTCTCAGCAAAACCAACGATACCTGTTTTAGGGTTTAAATTCGTTACCTCATAAGTAACCTTTGAAATACTTACTCCATTATATTTAGAATTTTGGAGGCCCGTATAAGTAGCCGTAATGGTTTGTCCGCTTTTAATTTTAGGGATGACAAACCGGCTTCCACCAGCTGACAGTCTCGTTGTAAATGCTGGGATTGGATTGTTTGCAAACGTTCCACCAGATTTCACATACTCCTCATATGACATATTATTCATATCTTTTTGACCAAATTCAGTGGTACCAGTGATAGACAATTTAGCATTAGGCTCCCGTTCAAATTTCAAGCCTTGGCTGACAACTTCACTTAGATAGCCTGGAGTGCCGGTGTTTGCTTGCGCTTTTTTTAGGTCGCGTTTATAGGCATCTACCCCCGTCTTGATACGAGTTGCTTGTGTTTCCTCAAGAGTGTTGGCAAGGTCCTTTTTAGCATCTGACTCTACTTGGTTGTTCGCTGTTCCAATGTTGTCATTTTGATTTTGCTTAACATCAATGTTATAACCATTTGCTTCAGAAATCGCATCTTTTAGTTTTTGGTTTTCGACAGTTACTTTTGAACCTTCCGTACGATCTACCGGAGTAGCTACTGGGTCTGAGGTTGATACTGCTCCTGCTGGCGCAGGAGTAGTTGCTTCAGCTTTTGCTGTTGTAGCAGGAGCGGGCGTTGTTTCAGGCGTTGCAGTTGTTGCTGCTGGCGTTGTACTCGCTACTGGTGCTGTGGCTGGTTGCGTAGCTGCACTTTCAGTTGTTGTAGTCGCTGACGCTGTTGTAGTGTCAGCTGTTGAAGTAGCTCCTGCTGGTGCTGTTGTTTCAGCTTTTGCAGTGGTTATTGCTGCTGTAGAGCTGCTAGCTGCTTCAGTTGCTGCTGCTTTTGATTGTGCAGCAAGACTTGTATCAGAAGCTTCCGCCACTGGAGCTGGCGTTGTTGGCTTCGTTGCCTTTACTTCATCAGCAGCTACACCTTGGTGAGCGCTAAGAATTGCAATGGTTCCAAGCGTCAAGATACCAATGGTGCCATAAACTTTGTTTTTCCGGATCGAACCATGACCCTTCGTTTTGCTATTATGAAACATAAAATTCCTCTTTCCTTTTTAATAATTACCCAATTAACCAATTATCTTTCTCAAAAGGCTTGACTTTTTTGAAGCCTAATAGAGCCAAGATAAATAAACCAATCGTTGCAAGAATCGTGGTTGCTTCCCCCGTATCTGGCAACAATGTAAACTTACCATTACTTGATTTGACAGTGACCGTTCCATCAGGATTTGCCCTAGCACCTACTTGCGCAGCTGGTACAGATGTTTTAGAACCGTCTGCGTTTTTGATAGTGACTTCTCCTTGATCATTACCAATAATCTCAAAGCCCTTGTCCGTCAAAAGCGGATCAGCTGGTGAGATGATTGATTTGATTGGATTGTCAATCGTGTCACCTTTTTTAGTAGTCACAGATGAAGCATTGTCAAGACTGAATGTTTCATCCTTTTTCAAGTCCACATCAGAAGTTGTCGGTTCATCCTTACTTTTTTCAGTCAATATAGACGGATTGATACCCTCCTCTAAACTATTCGTCTGTTCAAGCTGAGTATCCAACATCCCATCACTAGGAATTGTATCCATCGGCGTCACAGTATCTGCTATGGAGCTATCTGGACTAACCGATGAATCCTCCGAAGGATTTGGAATTGGTGGTTTGTCCTGTGGAGTTGCCCCTTTATCGGACGAATCCGATGTACTCGGTTTAGTCTTATCTGGGGTATCTGGCTCCGGCTTCGGTGGCACTACCTTATTAGAGTCTGGCGTTTCTGTGACCAGATCATAGTAGTAAGTAATATTGGTATTGCCCTCAAGAACTTTCCCTTTTTCATAACCCTGAGTAGCTTTCAGATCAAGACGATATTTCTTACCCTCTGAGCTGATAATGGTCTCTCTTCGGTAGTCAGTCGTATCATAATCCGTCCCCACCACAGAAGTCGGCGTGTCTAGCTCTTTTGGAGCAATCAAAGCACCATCTTTACTCTTATACTCAACCGTTACGTCACCGTATTTCTTTTCTGGTTCCGATTGTTTTGGCTTTGAAGACTCAGAGTCTGATGTTCCAGACTTATCCTTATCTGGTGTAGCCGGTAGTACAGGGTCTATCTTCGGCGGTTCTACCTTACTTGAGGAATCCAACAGTTCCGACTTGTCCTTTTCTGGAGCAGTCGGTGTTGTTCGCGTTGTCTTTGGTGCCTCTACCTTGTCTGACGCGCTTGGCTTATCCGTATCCGAAACAACTGACGTGGACTTGTCAGGAGTTACAGGAGCAGCCGACATCACAGCCGTAGAGGTGTTTGCATTTTCCTGCTTAGACTCTGGCGTTTCAGTAGAAGCCTTTTTATTGCTGTCAACAGTCGGTGTAACAATCGTTGTGGAGATAGAGCGCTCAACATCCCTAGCCAACACAGGATTTGCACCTAAGGCTGATAACAATACAGCCGTTGACGCTAAAAAGAACCTGCTTTTTTTCATTCTAAATATCCTCTCAATATTTTAACATATTGGATATGTTAAGTCCTAGTTTTAAAAAAAACTGTTCACTTTTATGATAGTAATTTTTTTCTTGAATGTCAAGCCAATTACATGGTTTTCACAAATTTATTTAATCTCATTACAGAGGTATTCTACATTTCTTGACATTTTGTAAATAAATGTAGATTGATTACAGATAAATTACAGATATCTAATAAAAAGTAATCTAAAGCGCTGATAACTTTTAAATTCCAATTGGTCTAGACAATCGAATGAATCAACATTTTGCATATATACGGAGCTTTTGCTCTAAAATCCAACTATTTTTCACTTCAATAATGGTGTATAAAATGAAAATAATATCTCTGGAATCAATATTTATGCAACGGCAGTGAGCTGTATTTTTTATTTTCAACTTTTTAAAACAAGAGGGTTAAAACTAGCTGCTAACCCTTGTACAATTTCCTGTCAAGTATTATACTAAGAATAGTCTTAAAATGAGGTGATATAAAATAGAAGCGGTCGTCTATTCAAATTTTAGAAACAATTTAAAACATTACATGAAAAAAGTCAACGATGAATATGAACCTCTAATGGTTGTCAATAAAAATCCTGATGAAAACGGCACTAGCCCCATAAAATGAGGCACAAGAAAAACCCTCCTGTTGAAATCTAGTAAACTAGAAACAGGAGTGTTTTGTTATGGTCAAAAAAGCGTATTCGGTAGAAACTAAGTTAGCCTGTATCGAAATGAAGAAAGCAGGTAAGCCCAATAAGGTTATCATGGAGACCCTGGGCATCAAAAATGTTAGTCAGGTCAAGACCTAGTGGCGATGGTATCGAAATGATGAACTGCACCGTTTCCATCAACCCGTGGGGAAACAATATACCTACGGTAAAGGAATGGAACAGCTATCCGAAGTGGAACAGTTACGACTACAGGCGGAATTGCTAAAAAAGTATCGAATCTGGGCAATAGTTTCGACAGAGCATCTGACAAATTTTTGATAATTGACCTATGTTCCATTCCAAGTAATGAGAATTAGCGGTATTCTGTAAATGACTCATTTGGATGACCTCCTGTTGATTTTGTCACTTACAGTACAGTCCAAATGGGTATTTTGAAGTGAACTAGCACCACGGGTAAAATTTATAGAATCAAAACGCTATCACGAAAGCAGACACATCAAAGATGTGACCATCATTGACCAAGAAATGGATACGGACTAACTGCCTATGAAACCAACCACCCTACAAATTGACTTAAAAAATATTACGATACAACTCCCACCCGATAAAATTATCGTTGACCGTTCCGAGTATGAAGAACTCAAAAAAATCTCCTCAAAAGGGCGTTATCTTACGCTCTCTGAGGTTTTAGAACTTCTTTCCGTCTCTCGTCCATGGTTACTCGAAAACGTGCTTTATAAGCCTGAAATTCGTAATCAAATTGACATTGATAAAAATAGCAATGGCTTTGTGAAATACCCAGATAGTCAAGGCGGACGCTATTACTTTCTGGCAAGCAAAACCAAAGAATTTTTCGAGGATCATTTTGCAAAAATTTTTGAATTATGACAAGATAACCAAGATAAAACCTTGGTTATCGATTTCTTAGAAAAGAGGGAACCATGTCACTATACATTACGCAACGCGGAGGGAAAAAAGGGAAGTGGTCTTATCGGATCACTGACAAAAAAGGGAACTATATTACATCAAAATCAGGATTTAAAACCAAAAAAGAAGCTGAAATTGAAGGTTTGACCCAAGAAATTAAATTACATCAAGGAAAGGTCATTGATAAAAACATCAGTCTCTTCCAATTGTGGGAAAAATGGTACCATTTAAAAATCATCCCACTCAATAAAATGGATTCTACACAAAACAAGCATCGCTTGCGTGGAAAGTTTATTCAAAAATACTTTGGAGAATCACCT
>NZ_JAKZJH010000017.1:0-16131 GCF_031142795.1 Streptococcus sp. IsoGale021 | reverse complement strand
TAATCAAAAACGGGAAGTTCAAGATAAAACTTCCCGTTTTTGATTGTCATTCTTTAGAGGTGTGGCGTTTTCCAGCATTGATAGCGTCGGCCTCGGTCATGGTGACTACTCTGTCAAACCGTGTATTGCGTGGCATATTATCTAAGCTGTACCAATAAACATCAGCAGTTCCGTTACGAGCTACATAAACGGTTCGTTCCTGCTGTTGAGCTTCTTGTGCTGCCGCAGCCTCTTGTTGTTGCTGCGCTTGAGCGGCAGCTGCTTCTTCTTGTTTTCGTTTTTCTTCTGCTTGTCTAGCTATTTCTTGTTCTTTTGCTGTTTTTTCTGCGGACTCTTTTTCTTGCTTAGCTTTTTCCGCTTCCTTTTTCTTCTTTTCCTCTGCGGCTTTCTCCTTCTTTGTCTGTTCCTCTTGTTTACCTAGAGCAATATATTGCTCGTTTTCTTTTTTGTAGGAGTCAAACTCATTTTTTAATGTTTTGTAGTCTTTTTCCGTCTCTTCATTTCTTTTTGTTAATTTTTGAATCTGTACCTTATATTCTTTCTCGTCTTTTTGCTGGGTTCCCATGGCAGAAAACGATCCCAATAAAAGAACGACTAGCGTTAGAATAGCGATATTCTTTTTGTCTTTAAAAAAGGTAACAGAAAAAAATCTTTTCATCATAATTCTCCTTAAAATGATAACGTTTACAATTTATTGTATAAAATTTCTAGAGAGAAGTAAATAGGATAACGGATTATTATATGTTTTCGTGAGGAAGGTCCTATCTTTTGTTATTTCTTAAAACATGGTATAATGAAGTATTAAGAATTCAGGAGGGAAGCAGATGCGTTGTCCTAAGTGTGGTGGTAGTAAATCAAGTGTTATTGACAGTCGGCAAGCAGAAGATGGTAATACAATTCGTCGTCGTCGTGAGTGTGATGAATGTCAGTATCGCTTTACGACTTATGAACGTGTAGAAGAACGGACGCTCGTTGTCGTTAAAAAAGATGGCACGCGGGAACAATTTTCAAGAGACAAGATCTTTAATGGAATCATTCGTTCGGCGCAAAAACGTCCTGTTTCTAGTGATGAGATTGAGGAAATTGTCAGCAGAATTGAGCAAAAAGTGCGCAGCAGCAATGAAAACGAGATCGCAAGCGAGTATATCGGTGGTTTAGTAATGGAAGAGTTAGCGGATTTAGATGAAATTACTTATGTTCGTTTTGCTAGTGTTTATCGTAGCTTTAAAGATGTGAGCGAGCTGGAAAACCTCTTGAAACAGATTACAAAAACAGCGAAAAAGAAAAAGGAACAATAGATGAAACCGAATGATCAATTTTCTTTTGTGAAGAATAATCTGATTAGCCAGGACAGCACCAATTTGATTCGTCTGTATTTGCCAATTTTAGGGCTTGAAGCGACCTCTATCTATCAGTATTTGCTTGCTTTTTGGGACAACGGGAAATCATCTTACACCTTTGGGCACATTTTGAATCATCTCAATCTGGGGATGAATGCCTTGCAAAAAAGTTTAGAAATGTTGTCTGCTATGCAGTTAGTAGAGCTTTATCATACGGAGAATCATTTTCAGGTCTATTTGCAGCCCACACTATCGTCTGGTGAATTTTTAAGCAATCCTGTTTACAAGCGCCTGCTAGAAAAGAAGATTGGTGAAGCTGCGGTAGAGGCTTTGTTACCTAGTCACCCAAATGGTGAGAAGCAAGATGTGAAGCTGTCAGAGATTTTTCAAGTGGAAGATGCAAAGGCAGAGACGCAATCAAAACAGAATCATTTTGACTTGGATTACTTTAAACAATTGATGGCGCGAGAAAACTTGCGTTTTGAAAACGAAAAAGAAGATTTGCTGGTACTTTTTGCTATTTCAGAGCAACAAAATTGGACTTGGTATGAGACCTACTTGTTGGCTAAGGAGACGGCTGTCGGTCATGTGGTTTCAACCAAGCGAATGAAGCAAAAATTAAATCAAAAGCCTACTGCAAGCGGATTTTCTAACGCTGAACAAACGATTATTCGAGAGGCTAAGAGTAAGTCAGCCATGCAGTTTTTAGCAGAAATCAAAAAAACTAAGCATGCGACAATCACACGAGGAGAACGTCAGTGTTTGCAAGAATTGGCAAATTTGGGACTGTTAGATGAAGTGATTAATGTGATTTTGCTGTTGACTTTTAACAAAGTGGATTCGGCTAATCTCAATGAAAAATACGCTTTGAAAGTAGCAAATGATTTTTCATATCAAGAAGTGACATCAGCAGAAGAGGCAGTTTTGCGAATTCGTGAGCGAAATCAACAACCAAGCAAAAAAGCAAATCAAACGGCTACTTCAAAGAGCAATGTTCCCGACTGGAGCAATCCTGACTATAAGAATGAAACAAGTGTTGAAAAGCAGGCTGAGCTAGAGGAGCAAAAGAGAAAACTTTTAGCGAAATTAGACCAAGGAGGTGACTAGATGGAGAGTGTTGGACAAACGATGGCGCATAGGAAACAAGTTCGTCAATTTAACTATGAGGAGTTGGTGAAGCAAATCGTCGCCGATCCAGATGTGGCGGCTTTTATCCAGTCAGAAAGGTTGACACCAGCTGAAATCAAACGAAGCATTTCTAAGTTTAATCAGTATATTTCTGAGCGAAATCGTTTTTTACTAGGCGATAAGGCTTATATTGCTAAGGGATATAAGCCAATTTTAGTGAAAAATGAGGGATATGCTGACGTTTCTTATGAAGAAACTCCAGAGCTAGTTGAAGCACAGAAGCAAGCAGCTATCAATGCGCGCTTAAACCTGATTAGTCTTCCGGCTAGTCTCAAGGAAGCTAGTTTGGCAAAAGTGGATTTAGACGATGTTGGTCGTTACAAGGCTTTTGAGTTGCTGACGAATTTTGTGGCAGATTATCCAAACTATAAAAAAGCGATTTATCTCTATGGTGATTTTGGCGTGGGTAAAAGTTACATGATGGCTGCCTTAGCACATGATTTGTCGGAAAAACGCAGTGTTTCCACGACCTTGCTTCATTATCCTAGTTTTGTGTTGGATGTAAAGAATGCCATTTCTTCCGGTTTGGTGAAGGAAAAGATTGATGAAGTAAAAGTAGCACAAGTCTTGATTTTGGATGATATTGGTGCGGAGCAATCAAGTCCTTGGATGCGAGATGAGATTTTGCAGGTTATTTTGCAGCATCGGATGCAGGAAAATTTGCCAACTTTCTTTACATCAAATTTTAATTTTGCGGATTTGGAACGCCATTTTGCTACATCCAAAAACGGAGATGAAACTTGGCAGGCTCGTCGGGTCATGGAAAGAATAAAATTCTTAGCAGAGGAAGTGCGTCTGGAAGGAGAAAATCGCCGATGAATGAAACGATTGATTTGATGAAAAAACATACTTCTGTTCGTCGTTTTACAGAGGAGCAAATTTCAGATGAGGATTTGAAAGCGATTATTGATGCTGGTCGAGCAGCCTCCAGCTGGAAGAATTTCCAGTCTTATTCGATTATCGTTGTTCGTAGTCAGGAAAAGAAAGCAGCCTTGTTTGATTTGGTGCCTCAGGAGGCTATTCGTCAGTCGTCCGTTTTTCTTCTTTTTATCGGAGACCTCAATCGAGCTGAGAAAGGTGTGCGACTTCACACAAATGCCTTTTACCCACAAGGAGTGGAGAATCTTCTGATTAGTTCTGTTGACGCTAGTCTGGTTGCGCAGAATACTCTTTTGGCGGCTGAAAGTCTGGGATATGGCGGGGTCATCATTGGCTTGATTCGCTATGCTTCTAGGGAAATAGCAGAGCTGTTTAATTTACCAGATTATACGTATCCTATTTTTGGAATGGCTTTGGGAAAGCCAGCCCAGCACCATGCTGTTAAACCACGCCTGCCGTATGAAACAGTCGTTTTTGAGGAAGATTATCAAGAACAGGATGCGTCTGTTATTCAGGCTTATGATCAGATTCAGGCAGACTATGCTGGAGATCGAGCAACTGATACATGGAGCGAGCGGTTGACGAATCAATTTGCTCAAAAGCCCAATCCTGCTAGCCAGAATCTATTACAAGACAAGAAATTATTATAAAGTAAAGGAAGTGAGACAAAAAACAGTCATTTCGAAGCAATTCGATTTTGTTGTTTCACCCCGCACAGCTCGAAAGGTTTGGGGAATCTTTCAAAGTTGGAAATAGTCAAGTGAAACTTGGCGTCAAAAGAGTTGTAAAAGCTGATTTATCAGCACATTAGCCCCCACTTAGCAGTGATTGATTGGCACTAAGGTGCTAATCAATTGTGCATGGGGAATTCTAAATTGACTAAAGTCAACAGAGTTTCTCCAAACCGCTGCGTCCTGTAATTATAACTACATAAACAAGTGAAGCTGAGCATTTTGTCCCAGCTTCTTGGAATAGAAAGAGGAACACTATGGCTTTACCAACCATTGCCATTGTCGGCCGTCCTAATGTCGGCAAATCAACATTTTTTAATCGGATTGCTGGGGAGCGGATTTCGATTGTTGAGGATGTTGAAGGAGTAACCAGAGACCGTATTTATGCAACGGCTGAGTGGCTGAATCGCAAGTTTAGCATGATTGATACGGGCGGGATTGATGACGTAGATGCGCCTTTTATGGAACAAGTCAAGCACCAAGCAGAGATTGCTATGGATGAGGCTGATGTCATCGTTTTTGTGGTGTCTGGAAAAGAAGGTATTACAGATGCGGATGAATATGTGGCTCGTATGCTCTACAAGACCCACAAGCCGATTATTCTAGCGGTTAATAAAGTAGATAACCCAGAGATGCGTAGTGAAATTTTTGATTTTTATGCGCTTGGCTTGGGTGACCCTTATCCTGTTTCTTCCGTTCATGGGATTGGCACGGGGGATATTTTAGATGCCATTGTTGAAAATCTCCCTAATGAAGAAGCCGTTGAAAATCCAGACATGATTAAATTCAGCCTTATTGGTCGTCCCAATGTCGGTAAGTCTAGCCTAATCAATGCGATTCTGGGAGAAGACCGTGTGATTGCTAGTCCTGTGGCTGGTACTACTCGTGATGCGATTGATACGGTCTTTACGGACAATGAGGGACAAGAATTTACCATGATTGATACAGCAGGTATGCGCAAGTCAGGCAAGGTCTATGAAAATACAGAGAAGTATTCTGTTATGCGAGCTATGCGAGCCATTGACCGTTCCGATGTAGTACTCATGGTGCTCAATGCTGAAGAGGGGATTCGCGAGTATGATAAGCGGATTGCTGGTTTTGCTCATGAAGCAGGTAAAGGAATTATTATCGTTGTTAACAAGTGGGATACGCTGGAAAAGGATAACAAGACCATGCAAAATTGGGAAGCCGATATTCGCGACCAATTTCAGTATCTCTCTTATGCACCGATTGTCTTTGTATCAGCTCTGACTAAGCAACGTTTGCATCAATTACCAGACATGATTAAGAGAATTAGTCAAAGCCAAAATACCCGCATACCGTCTGCAGTACTCAATGATGTCATCATGGATGCCATTGCAATCAATCCAACACCGACTGACAAAGGCAAACGGCTGAAAATCTTCTATGCGACACAAGTTGCGACAAAACCGCCAACCTTTGTCATCTTTGTCAATGAAGAAGAGCTCATGCACTTTTCTTATATGCGTTTCCTAGAAAATCAAATCCGCAAGGCTTTCGTATTTGAAGGGACACCAATTCATCTCATTGCCAGAAAGCGGAAGTAGGGCGGAGCTAGCTAAATAAGGCTGAACATAAAAATAGTAGAAGTGGTACAGTACAAGATAACTAGTCTAATGTACTTATGTGAGAAAGAAATATGAATTGGATAAATATTGCTAAAGTGGTGCTCATTGGAATGGCAAGTGCAGCTTATGTGAATATTCACTATGATGATAGAAAGTACAAACCGTTTGGTTTTCGCTATTGGTTATCACTTTTTAGTCTGATAGTTGTAGGAATTGCACATCTTTTCTTGGCTGCTATAACATTGGGAGTCATTTGGCTTATGATAACAAAATTCTCTATACTTTTACTGGGAATTTGGCTCCTTTTAGTATTCTTAGTAATAGGAAATACAATATTGCTAGTCGGTTTTATGAAAGTGTTGATTGCACGCACTAAGCACTATAAAAAGCTCAACAAGGACATTTTCTAAAAGAAAGCGAGGCGAACCTTGCTTTTTTTCTTTATACTGAAAATATGGTATAATGAATAGATAAAATAAAGGTGGTACTTATGGCAAAATTGATTCCTGGGAAGATTCGGACAGAAGGAATTGCTCTTTACGAAGCAGGGAAAATTGAAATTCTCAAAGTGAAAGATCAGATGATTTACAGCCGAGTGGAGAATCACAATCTGCGATATAGCTTGGATGATGAAGCCATTTTTTGCGCCTGTGATTTTTTTCAAAAAAAGAAATACTGTGCTCATCTAGCAGGCTTAGAATATTTTCTAAAAAATGATCCTGAAGGGAAAGTCGTTTTGGCAAATCTAGAAGAGGAGCAGACAACTTCAGAAGAAACTCAAACGAAGGTCTCATTTGGCAGTCTCTTCTTGGATAAAATCCTCCAGACAGAAGATGTGGCCGTTCGCTATGAACTGTCTGCTGTCGGGCAAGAAGATGATTATACAGGACAATTTTTGTGGACCTTGCGTATCAGTCGTTTACCAGATGAGCGCTCTTATGTTATCCGGGATATTCGTGCTTTTTTAAAGATTGTTGAAAAAGGCGATTATTATCAAATCGGCAAGCACTATTATGAAAAAATGCAATTAGCCGCTTTCGATGAAGCTAGCCAAGAGGTGATTCAGTTTTTACGAGGACTTGTTTCTTATCAGCAGGATCAAGATGCTTCTTTTATCTTGCCAAATGCAGCTAGACATCTTTATTTTCCGTCTAGTCTGTTTGAAGAAGGCGTGAATCGGCTTGTGAATTTGCCGCATTTCCGCTTAGAATACAGTCTTTATGACTATGACAAAGTCTTTTTTCAAGATTTGCATGCTGAAGTAGGCATCTATGATTTTACAGTAGAGGAAAATTCGGATTATTTTGAGCTCATCATTACAGAGCAAAATTATAAAATCTTATATGGTGGTGACTTTATTTTTTATGGAGATCATTTTTATCAACTGACGGAGCAACAAAAGCGGATGATTCAGGTGATTCGAGAATTACCTGTGGATGCCGATCGCAAAAAACGCCTTCAATTTGATACAAGCGATCAAGCCAAACTGGCTTCAGGACTATTAGAATTTGGTAAAGTCGGTTCTATTCAAGCACCAGAAAGTTTGGTGATTCATACTTTTACTCCGCTGTTTGATTTCGAATTATTGGATACTCAGGAAATTCGTCTCAAAATCCAGTTTGACTATGGAAATTGTGTTGTGGATACTCGTCTTGAGTTGGAAGAATTGCCATTTGCCAGCGATTTCCAGTTAGAACAAAAGGTTTTTCAACAAGCTCTGTCTGCTGGTTTTGAAGCAGATTTCACAAGCACCCGTCCGCCATTGCAACCACAAGAAATCTACTCCTTTTTCACAGTGGCTCTGCCTCATTTTAGACGCTTGGGAAAGGTATCTGTGGCAGAAAACCTGACAGTCTTGTACCAAGTGGAAAGACCAGCAGTTTCTGTTCAGACAAATGGTGGCTTGTTGGATATCGGGTTTGACTTTACAAGTATTGACCAGACAGAAGTGGACGATGCGTTAGAAGCTCTTTTTTCGGCTAATGATTATTTCATTAGTCGCTCTGGTAAGGTGCTCGTTTTTGATGAAGAAACAAAAAGAGTCAGCAAAACCTTACAGGATTTACGAGCTAAAAAAGGAAAAGACGGCATTTTCCAAACGCAGCGGATTGCTGCTTATCAGCTATCTGAATTGTTTAAAGACCAAGAAAAAGTTAGCTTTTCAGAGGAGTTCCGCCATTTAGCCTTTGACTTGACGCATCCAGAGGAGTTTGCGCTATCGACGTTAAAAGTGGAAGCAACTTTGCGTGATTACCAAGAAATGGGTGTCAAATGGATGTCTATGCTTCATCATTACGGATTTGGTGGTATTTTAGCAGATGATATGGGGTTGGGAAAAACCCTTCAAACCATTGCCTTTTTAAGTAATCAGCTAAAAAAAGAGACCAATGTTTTGATTTTGGCTCCGTCTAGTTTGATTTACAATTGGCTGGATGAGTTTGCGAAATTTGCACCAGAAATGGATGTAGCGGTCATTTATGGATTAAAACCAGTTAGAGATAACTTGATTGCAGAAGGTCATCAGGTGATGATTACAAGTTATGCTTCTTTCCGTCAAGATGTTGAAGAATATAGTCAATTGAACTTCGATTATCTCTTTTTAGATGAAGCGCAGGTCATGAAAAATGCGCAGACCAAGATTGCTCATCATCTACGAAATTTTGAGGTCAAAAATACCTTTGCTCTTTCTGGAACACCGATTGAAAATAACCTCGGCGAATTATGGTCTATTTTTCAAATTGTTTTACCAGGATTATTACCTAGCAAAAAGAACTTTTTGAAATTGCCTGCAGAAACTGTCGCTCGTTTTATCAAACCATTTGTCATGCGGCGAAAGAAAGAAGATGTCTTGCAAGAATTGCCAGATCTTATCGAAGTGTCTTATCGCAATGAACTGGCAGATAGTCAAAAGGCTATCTACCTAGCGCAGCTAAAACAAATGCGGGAGCGCGTGCTTGCTTCTACAGAGGAAGAACTCAATCGCAGCAAAATGGAAATCTTATCTGGCTTGATGCGTTTACGACAAATCTGTGATACACCAGCACTCTTTATGGAAGATTATCATGGCGAGAGTGGCAAACTAGAAAGCTTGATGGAACTATTAGAGCAGATTCAGACAGGAAACCACCGTGTGCTCATTTTTTCTCAATTCCGAGGCATGCTCGATATTATCGAAAAAGAATTGAAAAAGATGAAAATGGAGACGTTTAAAATTACAGGCTCCACCCCAGCAAAAGATCGTCAAGAGATGACAAATGCTTTCAACAATGGAGAAGGAGACGCTTTTCTAATCTCCCTAAAAGCTGGTGGCGTTGGCTTAAATCTGACAGGTGCAGATACCGTTATTCTAGTTGACCTTTGGTGGAATCCAGCAGTAGAGTCTCAGGCAATTGGTCGAGCTCACCGTATGGGACAAGAAAGAAATGTAGAAGTCTATCGCCTGATTACGCGAGGCACAATTGAAGAAAAAATTCAAGAATTGCAAGAAAGCAAGCGCCATCTCGTGTCAACTATCCTAGACGGAACGGAGTCGCGCAGCAGCCTAACCGTTGCTGAAATACGAGAAATTCTAGGAATTTCTCCAGAAACACTTGAAAAATAGCATCAATAGGTTATAATGAAGTGTTGAAAGGAATGTGCTAATGAAAGAAAAATCTTTTCCATTGATTTCTGACGATGAAGTCATGCTATCAGAAATGCCGCGTATGAACCTTTATGATGAAAGCGATCTTATCAGCAATATTAATGGTGACTATGTCGATAAAAATTATTTAGAATGGGAACCAATTGTAAAGAAAATTGCAGACAGTCAAGTAAAAGAAGGACAGGCAAAGTCTTACCAAGCGACTTCAGTTGTTCAATCTGTCAAAGCCACAAAGTCTGCTTCAAAAAGTTATGCAGAATTGGCTAGAGAAGAAGCCAGAGCGGATTTGAAAAAGAAACGTTCGGCAGCTTATTTGACATCGGATTTTACTGCTAAAAAGCGCTCCTATCCTGCCGTTACGAATGGTAACACAGCTATTTCACATCAACCAACAGCATTTTTCCAAAAGGAAAATGGTAGTGAACTGGCAAAATACAGTCGGAATTTGAAACAGGATCAATATATTTTAGCAGATATCAAGACGGAGCCTTCTGTACATCAACCAAATGAATTGCCCAAAAAAGCTAAAAATAATTATGACTTTTTAAAGACAAGTCAAATTTACAATAAAAAAGAATTACAAAGCCAAAGAGAGCGCCGGATAGCGCAAGAGCTAAATTTAACACGGCTGGAAGAAAAATAATCGAACGTTGACAAGAGCCAAATATTTTTGTGTGAACTTGGTTTCACTAAATTTAACGCTCTTAGCATTTAAGGAGAAATTATGACAAAAACCTATCATTTTATCGGGATTAAAGGCTCTGGAATGAGTGCTTTAGCATTGATGCTGCATCAAATGGGACATCACGTTCAGGGAAGCGATGTGGAGAAATATTATTTTACACAACGTGGCTTAGAACAAGCAGGGATTAAAATCCTGCCTTTTGACGAAAAAAATCTTCAAGCAGATGTAGAAGTCATTGCGGGAAATGCTTTCCGTCCAGATAATAATATTGAAATTGCCTACGCTGATGCCAATGGAATTTCTTATAAGCGCTACCATGAATTCCTTGGGACCTTTATGCGTGATTTTGTCAGCATGGGAGTGGCAGGGGCACATGGAAAGACATCAACGACGGGTATGTTAGCACACGTTTTGTCAAACATTACGGATACCAGTTATCTGATTGGTGATGGGACGGGGCGCGGCTCTGCAAATGCGAAATACTTTGCATTTGAAGCAGATGAATATGAACGTCATTTCATGCCTTATCATCCTGAATATTCAATTATCACGAATATTGACTTCGACCACCCAGATTATTTCACCAGCTTAGAAGATGTTTTCAATGCTTTTAATGATTATGCTAAGCAGGTTAGCAAAGGGTTATTTGTTTACGGTGAAGACAAAGAATTGCGCCGAGTCACAGCTAACGCTCCTATTTATTACTATGGCTTTAAGGAAGGTAATGACTTTATCGCTCATGATTTACTTCGTTCTACAACGGGTTCTAGCTTTAAAGTTTCTTTCCGTGGGCAAGAATTAGGAGAATTTAAGATTCCTAGCTTTGGTCGCCACAATATCATGAATGCAACAGCAGTCATTGGGCTCTTATACACAGCTGGATTTGACTTAAATTTAGTTCGGGAGCATTTAGTCACTTTTGGTGGTGTGAAACGCCGTTTTACTGAAAAAGTGGTTAATGGGACAACAATAATTGATGATTTTGCGCATCATCCAACTGAAATTATTGCGACTTTGGATGCAGCTCGCCAGAAATATCCAAGTAAAGAAATTGTTGCGATTTTCCAACCCCATACCTTTACTAGAACCATTGCACTTTTGGACGAATTTGCCGAAGCCTTGAACCAAGCCGATGCTGTTTATTTGGCGCAAATCTATGGTTCTGCGCGTGAGGTGGATCATGGAGATGTCAAAGTAGAAGATTTGGCTGAAAAAATTATCAAAAAGGCAGAAATTATTACTGTTGACAATGTTTCGCCATTGTTAGAACACCCAAATGCTGTTTATGTTTTCATGGGAGCTGGGGATATTCAGACTTATGAATATTCTTTTGAACGTTTGCTATCTAATTTGACAAGCAATGTCCAGTAACCTAATACCACAAGTCACACAAGTTACCCTTCGAGAAGCTGCTTCGGAAGATTGGGAGACAATCGTTGCGATTGAGGAGGCGAATTTCTCCACAGAAGCAGCTGGTGCAGAAACGCTCCAAAAATGGATTGAACAGGGTCAAACGAACTTTTTAATAGCAGAATTAAATGAGAAAATAGCTGGCTACATTGTAGGGTCAGCCGTTTTTTCACGTCATTTGACAAATGAAATGATAGATAATTCGTCAAAACAGCAGCAAGATTCTGATTTTATGACGATTCAGCGCTTGTCCATTCATCCAGAGTTTAAAGGTCAAGGGCTGGGAACTTTGCTTTTAGCTGCTTGCAAAGAAATAGCTGTCGCACGAAATCAGAAAGGTCTTCAGCTGGTTTGTTCAGATGAGTTGATTTCTTACTACGAAATGAATGCTTTCATAAACGAAGGAATTTCTGAAAGGGTAGATAGCCATGCTATTTTATATGAACTTGTTTGGGATAATCCATATTTTAAGGAGGAACAATGAAGATTAGACAGGCAAATTTAGCAGATTTGGATGCTATTACAACTATTGAATGGGAAAACTTTGGACCAGAAGAAGCTCTGAGTCGAGATATTTTAGAAGCCCATATCCAAAAACTAACAACCAGTTTCTTAGTCGCTGAACGAGACGGTCAGATTTTAGGCTACCTTGAAGGACCTGTTCGTCCTGAGCGCCATTTAGTAGACCAATCCTTTACTTCTGAGGTAGAAGATTATAGTCATTTGACAGAGCATTATATTTCGTTGACCAGTTTATCTATTGCTAAAAATGCTCAAAATATGGGGTTAGGTCGAAGTTTGTTAAATGCAATGAAGGATATTGCTGTTCGCGACCAGCGTTTGGGAATCAACTTAACTTGTCATGATTATTTGGTAGCTTACTACGAAAAACATGGTTTTATCAATGAGGGTGTATCCCAATCTACCTATGCAGGTGAAGTTTGGTATGATATGCTTTGGAAAACTCCCAATAGTGGAGAAAAGAATTGATTATTCTGTAGAATGCTTGAAAGAAAGGCATTCTCTTATTGCTTTTCTTTACCTTTTAAGATATAATAGTAGGGATATTGAACAAGGAGGTCAACTATTTGGCTGAAGATTCACAAGAAAAAGAAGGGCTGAGTTTTAAAGAGCAGATTCTGTGCGACTTGGCAAAAGCAAAGGGAACTGAACAACCAAAACCTGTAGAAGAATCTAATGACTTGCAGGAAAAGTTAGGTTTGGGTCAATCTGTGCTTCCTTCTGCACAGGAAGAGGAGAAAACAACTGCTTCTGAAACGGATATACCAAAAGTTCAAAAAGAAGAAAGTGGCGAACCAGAGCCAGCTCCTTTAGAAAGTCCCCTTCCAACCGTTGAACAAATAGAAGCCGAAACGGCAGCTAGGGAAGAGAAAGAGTTTAATACTCATACAACGAAAGTTCCTGTTTCTTATCCAACCAATCAAGCGGTTGAAGAAAGTAAAGCTCCGGAAGAATTGGTTCAACCTGCAGTTTACGGAACAGAGCAAGACACAAAGAAACTTTCTCGTTCAAATCGGACTGCTCAAACGATTAACACGAAGAAGCGTCAAAACAAAATCGCCGGAAAAATCGTCAAAACGGTCTTAATTTTGCTACTTTTAGGGATTGGTTTAACTGGTTTCTTTGCTTATCGCTATGTTACATCAGCTTTACAACCAGTTGATGCGAAAAATACAAAGTATGTGACGGTTAAGATTCCGACTGGATCGAGCACCAAAGCAATTGGAACGGTCTTGGAAAAAGCTGGTTTGATCAAAAATGCTCAGATTTTTAGCTATTATGCTAAGTTTAATAACTATGCAGATTTTCAATCGGGTTATTATAATCTGCAAAAGAGCATGAGTTTGGATACGATTGCTAAAAAGCTACAGCAAGGTGGAACGGACACTCCGCAGGATCCCTCAATGGAAAAATTAACCATTCCAGAAGGATATACGATTGACCAAATTGCAAAAACGATTGCGAAGTTGAAGAAAAGTAAATTGTCTTCGGATACGTTCTTAAAGAAAGTGCAAGATGATAATTTTATCACTCAGGAAGTTGCAAAATATCCAAATTTATTAGGCAACTTAGCGAAAAAAGAGAGCGGTGTTAAGTATCGCTTAGAAGGTTATCTTTTCCCTGCTACTTACAATGTGACCGATAGCACAACATCTGAAACGCTCATTGACCAAATGTTAGCAGCAATGGATAAAACCATGTCGCAATATTATGATGTTTTAGCCTCAAAGAACTTGACTGTGCATGATGTTTTGACAATTGCGTCCTTGGTTGAAAAAGAAGGTTCAACAGATCAAGACCGAAAAAACATTGCAAGTGTCTTTTACAATCGTTTAAATCAAAACATGCCTTTGCAAAGTAATATTGCAATTTTGTATGCTCAAGGGAAGCTTGGTCAAAAGACAACCCTAGCAGAAGACGCTGCGATTGATACTAATATTGATTCGCCTTACAATGTCTATAAAAATACCGGTTTAATGCCTGGTCCTGTAGATAATCCTAGTCTTTCTGCTATTGAAGCGACTGTTAATCCAGCTAAAACGGATTATCTTTACTTCGTAGCTAATACAGAAACAGGAAATGTTTATTTCGCAAATACCTATGAAGAACATGAAAAAAATGTTCAAGAACATGTTAATAGTAAATTGACACAATCAAGTAGTTCGAATTAAAGAAGTGGGACAAAATCGTAACTCCTAGAACTTGATTTTGTTCTACTTCTGAGCAATGATGTATAAGTCTAAAAAATTGCTACAAGAGTATTTTAGACTAGACGAAGAATGCACTTTGCAAAGCAAGCGAATATTAAAAAGAAGCTGGGACGAAAGTCTCCAGCTTCAAAGTATAAAGTATATAGCTATAATATAATATAATAAACCAACGACGCGCAGTTACTGATTGCTCAAAGCATTGCTTTGAAGTGGCGGATAGAACTTGTAAAGCAAATCTCAAAGCTGTTTGCTTTTCAAGCTCGGAAGAACACTTTTGACAAAAAATTGTTTTCTTTATCCACCACCTCAACAGTCTCCCAGACTGTTAAGCAACCCTGCGGGGGTGAGACTATGAACTTAAAATTTTCAAGCTGAGTTCTGTCCCACTCCCTCTTTGTTTTAAAAATAGAAAGAAGAAAAAATAATGGCAGAAAAAACTTATCCTATGACCCTTGAAGAAAAGGAAAAACTTGAAAAAGAATTAGAAGAACTAAAATTAGTTCGTCGTCCAGAAGTGGTAGAACGTATTAAAATTGCTCGCTCTTATGGTGACTTATCAGAAAACAGTGAGTATGAAGCAGCCAAAGATGAGCAGGCTTTTGTTGAAGGTCAAATCTCAAGTCTGGAAACTAAGATTCGCTATGCTGAAATTGTAAATAGCGATGCAGTGGCGCAAGATGAAGTCGCTATTGGTAAGACTGTTACAATTCAAGAAGTTGGCGAAACGGACGAAGAAGTCTATATGATTGTTGGTGCAGCAGGAGCAGATGCTTTTGCAGGAAAAGTTTCTAATGAAAGTCCTATTGGACAAGCTCTAATTGGCAAGAAAACAGGCGATACAGCTACAGTTGAAACACCTGTGGGCAGTTATGATGTAAAAATCCTAAAAGTCGAAAAAACGGCATAATTAAAAATGCGTAAGATGAGCCCCCGTGATTGTAATAGTACCACGGGGGTTGTCTCTGCAAAACATAGAGGAGAGAAGTATGGCTCGTAAGTCTCAAGTAATTTTAACCAATATGTGTCTGATTGAAGATGATCAGAAGCGCATTGTTATGCAGATTCGTGATCCCAAGATGTATTCTTGGTCAGGAGCAGCTCTACCTGGCGGGCATATAGAAGAAAAAGAGAGTCTCCACCAAGCAGTCGTGCGTGAAATTTATGAAGAAACGGGACTAACAATCCATCATCCTAGACTGGTTGGTATGAAACATTGGTACACGGCAGAAGGAATTCGTTATCTGGTCTTTCTTTATCGCACAAATGAATTTTCAGGACATCTTCGTTCATCAGAAGAAGGTGAAGTTAAGTGGGTCGCACGTGAAGAGTTGGACACTCTCGAATTGGCTTATGATTTAAAAAATTTGCTACGTATTTTTGATGACAAATCGTTGTCAGAATTGTTTTATAGTGAACGCTTAGAAAATGATTTTGTTCGCGAATTTTGGTAATTTTATTTTGAAATGAGAATATTCTGTCGTTCAAGTTGATGTTTGAAGTTTACTGTTTTATCGGAACACGAAATATTCCTACATGTAATTATTTGAATCATTTTATAAATTTTCTTTGCCCCAATCGTTGATTTGTAGTAGTAATATTAGCAAATCTTGTCCTTTATTAGTCAGAGAATACTGGGTGTGGAGCGGCCATGTTTTAAAGTCTTCTCTAGCGATAAGCTTGTGCTGTATTAGGTCGTCTAAAGAGCGAATTAGCATAGTTTTTGTGATGCCTTCTACTTCACGTTGTAATTAGTTAAAACGTATCGGTTCGTGCTTCGAAATGCTCCAAAAGATCTGGAGTTTCCATTTTCCTGAAAGAGCATCCATGACGCTAGTTAAACCGCAGTTCCAATTTGGTTTTGTTTGCACAGTCTTTCTCCTTTTAAGTAGGTCACAAAAAAGTGCCTACTATTTTTCTCTTGCTAATTTTATTAT
>NZ_JAKZJH010000016.1:0-18402 GCF_031142795.1 Streptococcus sp. IsoGale021 | reverse complement strand
GTCAGGTTAAAATTGACATGGGCTTGGTTCTCATGGCCAATAACCTACTGAAATATAACAAGAAATTAACTAAAAACTAAAAGAGAGACTTACACCAAATGTGAATCTCTCTTTTATTAGCTGAGAAATCTTTTTGTCTCAGGCTCTTTTTCTTTTTGTTCAATATAATTGTAGCGGGGAGATGCCAGCGAATATTGAAATAGAGGTGGAACAATTTGCTTTTCTTTTTTATATTCAAATGTCGCTGGCTGATTTGTTATCAATTTCTTGAATCATATGTTACATTCTGGAGAGATCTGAAATTTTATAAATATTATGTTAGAAATTATTATATTTTAATAGTAATGTCACCCGTGGTGCTAGTTAAGTTCAAAATAGCTCAAATTATAAGTCAATAGGATTTGTTCAATCCTCAACTGTAGTCCAACTATTCCTCTGGCAAAGGTGTGTTCCATATCAAAGAGAGCACATAACTCAGAAAAGCGCGTTTCAATGGTTCGCCTCATAGCCAATAATCTCCAGTTGTTATGCTGGCTCGCGCTTCCCATATTCTGACGTAAGGGCGTCCATAAGTGATACCCTCTCTGTTTCAACCGATCTTTAAGAGTCTGGCTGAGATAACCTAAATCTGCTAAAATAACGGACTGTTGGCAGCCTTCCAATAAATCCTCCACCGCTTTGATATCATGAACAGAAGCTGATGTGACCACATAGTTCAGAATATAACCAGATAAGGTAACGAGCATGTGAACTTTGAAACCATAGAACCACTGGTGTTTAGACGCATTGTAGCTAATGTCTGCCAATCCTTCAAAAATACTTGCTCTATGGTTGCGAACAGACTGACAAAGCGGTAGGGGAAAACTATCTACGATGGCAATCGTATCGGGGGAGATTTGGTCATTCATCGCTGGTTGAATGAGTTGTAGTAACCAAATCAACTGTCTTGAGCGACGATTGAAGCGACTTCTTTCCAGCAGTCGGCCATAGGGAAATAGTTGGCAGATTCGGTGAAAATGACGTTGAGATTTGATTCCTAGTTCAGCTTGCAAGAGCAGTAAGACTAATAGAGATTCATCCGAAACTTTTGACAGGCTGACATTATGACGATGTTTCAATGTATCAGGGCAATAATCCCGATAAAGCTGATGACAAATTTTTGATAATTGCTTCATATTCCATTGTAAATGATGGGATTTAGCGGTATACTGTAAGTGGCTCATTTGGATAACCTCCTGTTTGTTTCGTCACTTATAGTATAGTCTTTTTGGGCTTTTTATGGTGTTTTGAGGTTAACTAGCACCACGGGTTAATGTTATTTTTTAATATTAGAGATTTGTACCAAGTTTGAATTAGAATGATATTTTTTGTTAAAGTAGCTATTCTGCATTTAGTTATTGGGGGATATTGGCAAATAGCTATAGAGAGTATTTATCAACGTGATAAAAAATAGATATGGATAAGAAATTTAATTTATGTTATGATATAAGTGTAATAAAGGAGAGAAAATGCAGAATAACTTACTGGTATTACAGTCAGATTTTGGTTTGGTAGATGGGGCTGTATCGGCAATGGTCGGTGTGGCCTTAGAGGAATCCCCAACGTTAAAAATACATCATTTGACTCATGATATTACGCCTTATAATATTTTTGAGGGAAGCTATCGTTTGTTTCAAACGGTGAATTATTGGCCGGAAGGGACAACGTTTGTCTCCGTTGTGGATCCAGGCGTTGGTTCGAAGCGGAAAAGCGTGGTTGCCAAAACTGTACAAAATCAGTATATTGTCACGCCAAATAACGGGACACTTTCTTTTATCAAGAAACATGTGGGAATTGCAGCGATTCGTGAGATTTCGGAAGTGGAAAATCGACGAAAGAATACGGAACATTCTTATACGTTTCATGGTCGTGATGTTTATGCTTATACTGGTGCGAAGTTAGCAAGCGGACACATTACTTTTGAAGAAGTGGGCCCAGAATTAAGTATAGATGAAATTGTAGAAATTCCTGTTGTGGAAACGACAATTGGGAATGATTTTGTTAGTGGGGCTATTGATATTTTAGATGTTCGTTTTGGTTCGCTATGGACGTCTATTACACGTGAGGAATTTTATACTCTCAGTCCTGAATTTGGTGATCGGTTTGAGGTCACGATTTACAATAACGATATGCTGGTCTATCAGAATCAGGTGACTTATGGGAAGTCGTTTGCGGATGTACGGATTGGTCAGCCGATTTTGTATATCAATTCTCTTTATCGTGTTGGTCTGGCGATCAATCAGGGGTCTTTTGCGAAGGCCTATAATGTAGGAGTCGGAGCGCAATGGAGTATTGAAATCAAGCGGATTGAAAAATAAATAATAAAGGAGATTATTATGAAAAATAATTCAATAAGAAGTGTTGTCGCAACGGGGATTGGAGCAGCTCTCTTCGTCGTTATTGGAATGATTAGCATTCCAACTCCTGTGCCAAATACCAGCATTCAATTGCAGTATGCTTTGCAGGCCTTGTTTAGCGTGATTTTTGGTCCGGTTGTTGGATTTTTAACGGGTTTCATCGGGCATGCCTTAAAGGACTCTTTGCAATATGGAAATCCTTGGTGGTCATGGGTGATTGCCAGCGGTTTGTTTGGCTTGATTGTTGGACTGTTTCGGAAAAGACTCCGTGTTACGCAAGGTATTTTTGAAGCAAAAGATATTATATCGTTCAATGTAATTCAACTGTTGGCCAATGCTGTGGTGTGGATTGTCATTGCGCCACTAGGTGATATTTTGATTTACAATGAGCCTGCAAACAAGGTGTTTGTACAGGGCGTTGTTGCAACGATTTCTAATGGTTTGACGGTTGCTATTGCAGGAACAGTGCTTTTGCTAGCTTATGCCCGCACGCAAACCAAATCAGGAAGTTTGAAAAAAGATTAGTGACAGGAAGCGGGAGTGAGACGGAGCGAAGGTTTGAAAATGTTTTTTCCTATTCTCACCACTGCGTCTTATAATTCTGATGACTATATAAACAAAGGAGCTGAGCATTTTTGCCTCAGTTTCTTACTTTATAATGGCAAAATGCCCTATGATGGAGCTTTTCATTTGCTTTTAGGCTTAAGAAAGCACCTAATACGGAAAATATTGTCTGGGTAAGCTGTCAGAGGTTCAGACGGAGTAAACTGGTATTGCTTCATGTCATCCGAGGCTCGGACGGAACAAACTAGTTTTAGTTCATGTCATCCGAGGTTCGGACAGAGCAAACTGATTTTGGTTCATGTCATCCGAGGCTCGGACGGAGCAAATTGATTTTGGTTCATGTCGTTCGAGGCTCAGACAGAAGAAACGAGTTCTTGTTTGTCCCGTCGACCGAGTCGATACTTTTAATGAGTTTTAGTTTGCTTCGTTGACTGGGTCGATAGTCTCAACGAGTTTTGGTTTGCTTCGTCGATCGAGTCGAGCATTTTAACCATTGTCGCACTTTCTCATTAACCGTGTAGGGTTTGGCAGGAAGCTGAACGCTTCTTGTTTGGTCAGATTTTTTTCACGTTCAAGGTTTAATTTTGCGGCAGTGTTAGCGGACTTCAAAATTGATTTTCATCTTATTTTCTTTTATGCTACAATAGAATGAGTAAGTACAAGAGGAGAAGTGGATGATTTTAGAGGAATTTGATGAAAACCGTCAGGCGATTATCAATCCAGAAGATTTGGTTGAGGCGTTGCCGAATTTTCCAGAAACAGTAGTATCTTGCTTTGCCCGTGAGACCTTTAAGCGCATGCTGGCTGATTTTCAGCATGAGTTGCTAGCTTCTACTTCTATGGCAAATATTGAGATTCCTATTTACAAGGTTTTTGTGGAAGAAAGAGAAATAGCTCTGTTTAATGCACCAGTCGGGGCATCTGCCTGTGTGGCGATTTTGGAAGATTTGATTGCCTTTGGAATGAAGAAGCTGGTTCTTTTTGGGACTTGTGGGGTTTTGAATGAAGATATTAAGGAAACATCTATTATCGTGCCCCATACTGCGATTCGTGATGAAGGGACCAGTTATCATTACCTGCCGGCTTCTGATGAGATAGAAGTAAATGTTGGCTTGCGGGATTTTCTGCTTTCTTTTTTAACGAAAAACAAGATTTCCCATTCGACTGGGAAAGTTTGGACGACAGATGGTATTTATCGGGAAACAGCTGCGAAACTCCGTAAGCGGAAAGAAATGGGTGCTGTTTGTGTAGATATGGAATGTTCAGCAGTTGCAGCTTTGGCAGCTTTTCGTGAGATTTCCGTTTGCCATTTCTTTTATGCGGCGGATCGCTTGTCAGAAGAAGCCTGGGATATGCGCAATTTAGCCAATCATGCGGACCTAGACGAAAAAGACAAAGTGGCTAACTTGGCGATTCAGCTCGCCCTTGCTTTATAGAGAAGATGCTATGAAAAAACCAATTATTCAATTCGAAAACTTTAGTTTTCAGTATCAAGCACAGACAGAACCAACCTTGAAAAATGTTGATTTGACGATTTATGAGGGAGAAAAGGTCTTAATAGTCGGTCCTTCTGGTTCGGGGAAGTCCACTCTTGGGCAATGCTTAAATGGCATTATTCCAACTATTTATCATGGAGAAATGACTGGGAATCTGTGGATTCAAGGTAAGTCTGCGTTTGGCAGCAGCATTTATGACTTGTCCAATCTTGTCAGTACCGTCTTGCAAGACACAGACGGTCAATTTATCGGGCTGAGTGTCGCGGAAGATCTGGCTTTTGCTTTGGAAAATGATATGATGGATTTGCCGACGATGAAAGACAAGGTGCATTTGTGGGCGGAGAAATTGGATTTGTTATCGCTGTTACACCAGCGCCCCCAAGACTTATCTGGCGGGCAGAAGCAGCGGGTCAGTTTGGCTGGGGTGCTGATTGATGAAAGTCCGATTTTGCTCTTTGATGAGCCTTTGGCAAACTTAGATCCGAAGTCGGGACAGGATACGATTGAGCTGATTGATCAGATCCATGCGGAAGCAGGAACGACAACGATTGTTATCGAGCACCGTCTGGAAGATGTACTGTATCGGTCTATTGATCGGATTGTCCTCATCAATGACGGACAAATTCTCTTTAACGGCAGTCCTGATGACCTGCTGCATACGCAGTTATTAACCGAAAATGGGATTCGAGAGCCGCTTTATCTGACTACCTTGCGTCAGCTTGGTTTTCAGCTGGAAAATTCTGCACAGTTGGCAAATTTAGCTCAGATAGATGTCTCCGCTGTTCAGTTTTTGGGTAAAAAAGTCTCTATTCAAAAACCACAGGCCCAGGATGATTTGCTGAAGTTGAAAAATGTCCACTTTGCATACGGTGAGAAAAAGGTTTTACAAGATATTGATTTTACAATTTTTAAAGGCGAAAAAATTGCTATTGTCGGGAAAAACGGTGCGGGAAAATCCACGTTAGCCAAAGCGCTCTGCCAGTTTATCGCAACAGATGGAAGCTATACTTGGCAGGGAAGAGACATCAAAGGCGATTCCATTAAGGAGCGGGCAGAACGGATTGGTTACGTTTTGCAAAATCCAAATCAGATGATTTCCACGACCATGATTTTTGATGAGGTTGCCTTGGGCTTGAAGCTGCGTGGGATTGCAGAAGATGAGATAAAAGAGCGTGTATTGGCTGTGCTGAAAACCTGTGGTTTATATGAATTTCGGCATTGGCCCATTTCTGCTCTGTCTTTTGGGCAAAAGAAGCGGGTGACCATTGCTTCGATTTTAGTGTTAAATCCAGAGATTATCCTTTTAGATGAGCCAACGGCTGGCCAAGATCAGCGCAATTACACAGAAATCATGAATTTCTTAGATGAGTTGAACCAAAAAGGGCATACGATTATCATGATTACACATGATATGCAGCTGATGTTGGATTATTCTGACCGAGCGGTTGTGATGTTGGATGGTAAGATTCTGGCGGACAAATTACCGGCTGAAGTTTTGACAGATAAGACTTTGATTCATGCGGCGAATCTTAAGGAAACGTCTATCTTTTCCTTGGCTGAGAAATTAAACGTTGATCCACTCGCTTTAACAGAATTTTATATGCAAGAAAGGGAGGAAAGCCATGCTTAATCAGCAAAAACTTATTGGTTACCATGCGGGAACGACCTTTTTGCATCGCCTATCCGGAGCGAGTAAGTTACTGTTTTTCATTTTGGTATCAACTGCAGCGATGATTAGTTACGATACTCGCTTGCTGTTGGTCATTGCGATTGGCTCACTCTTTCTTTTTAGAGTTTCGAACATTCATTTTAAAGATGTATCGTTTGTTTTGGATTTTGCAGGTATTTTTGCCGCTTTGAATCTTATCATGGTTTATCTGTTTGCTCCTCAGTACGGAGTGGAGATTTATGGCCAACAGACGGTCTGGTTCAGCGGATTAGGCAGTTATACCGTAACTGCGCAGGAAATCTTTTATCTGTTTAATCTGTTCTTGAAATATCTCTGTACCATTCCTTTGGCGGTTATTTTTCTGATGACCACTCATCCCAGTCAGTTTGCATCCAGTATGAATCAAATCGGAATTCCTTATAAAATTGCCTATTCTGTCAGTTTGACGCTGCGCTATATTCCTGACCTGCAGGAGGAATTTTACCTGATTAGAATGTCGCAAGAAGCGCGTGGACTGGAATTGTCCAAAAAAGCAAAATTAAGCCAGCGCATCAAAGGGAACCTGCAAATCATTATTCCATTGATTTTTAGCTCACTGGAGCGGATTGATACGATTGCAACAGCCATGGAATTGCGGCGTTTTGGTAAAAATAAAAAGCGGACTTGGTACACTTATCAGGCTTTTCAGAGGTTGGATATTGAAGTGATTTTGCTGGCTATTTTATTTTTACTGCTGAGCTTCCTACTCTTTTTTGTCAATCACGGTCGCTTTTACAATCCTTGGTTATAAATGAGAATTGAAATGTACATAGGAGGAAGAAAATGATTGCATTGGTAACAGGAGCTTCAGCTGGTTTTGGTCAAGCTATTTGTCGTCGATTGGTGGCAGAAGGTCACCGAGTGATTGGAGCAGCGAGAAGACTAGAAAAGTTGACGCAACTTCAAGAGGAGTTAGGTCTTGAAAATTTTTATCCGCTTCAAATGGATGTGTCGGATACAAAAAGCGTGGATCAAGCCTTAGAAAGTTTGCCAGAGGATTGGCGACCGATTGATATTTTGGTCAACAATGCAGGTCTGGCATTGGGCTTAGACAAGGCTTATGAAGCAGATATGCAAGATTGGCTGACGATGATTCAGACCAATATTATTGGTTTGGTTTATCTAACACGTCAGATCCTACCGCAAATGGTAGAGCGAGATAGCGGATTGATTATCAATCTAGGTTCGACTGCTGGAACGGTTCCTTATCCAGGTGCCAACGTCTATGGAGCTAGTAAAGCATTCGTGAAGCAATTTTCTTTGAATTTACGTGCTGATTTGGCAGGACATCATATTCGTGTTACTAACATTGAACCCGGCCTTTGTGAGGGAACAGAATTTTCAAATGTCCGATTTAAAGGGGACGATCAACGAGCTGAAAAATTGTATGAAGGAGCTCGTGCTATTCAGCCAGTTGATATTGCCAATACTGTTGCTTGGATTGTTGGACAGCCTCCTCATGTCAATATCAACCGGATTGAAATCATGCCTGTTTCACAAACGTTTGGAGCGCAGCCTGTTTTTCGAGAAGAATAGATGAGATAGAATGGGGAGAGTATGACAGAAATAAACCTTTTGTTTTCAATTGATGATCGCTATGTCGAGCAATTTAAAACAACCTTGTATTCAGTTTATTTGAATACACCGTCAACTTTGCTGCATGTATTTGTCTTGCAAAAACAATTGTTAGAAAAGAATGCGGAGATTGAGGATTTTTGTGCAGCATTAGGAATCATCTATGAGCCGGTTGTGATTGGTGAAAAAGCTTTTGAAGATGCTCCAAGTACTGATCGGTATCCAGAAACAATCTACTATCGCTTGCTGGCACATGAATACCTTCCTCAAGATTTGGATCGGATTCTTTATTTGGATGCAGATATTTTATGTTTGAACGACATTTGTCCTCTTTATGAAATGGAGTTGGGAGCTTCTTTGTATGCTGCGGCTAGTCATGGATCAGATGACAATATGACAGATTTAGTCAATAAGCTGCGCTTACAAAATTTTGAGGCAGAAAGTTATTATAATTCAGGCGTTTTGCTTATGAATTTGACCGCCATTCGAAAAGAAGTGAAACGAGAAAAGATTTTAGAATACATTGCTCAAAATAGTTTTAAACTCTTTTTACCGGATCAAGATGTGCTAAATGCCTTGTATGGGCATTTGACAATTCTAATTCCAGATGAATTGTATAATTATGATGCACGCTACAATGTGCTGTATTATGCTCGGAGTAAAGGAGAGTGGGACTTGGATTGGATGATTGAGAATACCGTTTTTCTTCACTTTTGCGGTCGAGATAAGCCTTGGCTGAAAGAATACCACGGACGCTATGCCGCGCTTTACAAGCATTACCAACATCGCAGCCGAAAAGTTGGCAGATAAAAACGAAACCAACCAATTAAAATGGTTGGTTTTTCTTTTTATAACGGCCGTTTATTAGGAATTCCTGCTTTGCGTGGGTATTTATTGGGAGTTTCTTTTTTCTTGCCAACAACCGTGATATACCGCGGGTCGCCGTTGGGAAGTTGATAGCTGCTGTTTTCTTCGACTTTGCTAAATAGGAGTCTGAGAGCGTTATTAGCTTCCATTAATTCCTCAGGAGCATTGCTAGCTTTGAGCGCTAAAAGACGCCCGCCAACTTTAAGAAAGGGAATGGTCAGCTCGGCTAAGATCTGCATACGAGCAACAGCGCGTGCAGTGACAATATCAAACTGGGCGCGGAAGTCTTTATCTTGAGCAAAATCTTCTGCCCGACCATGATAAAAATGAACGTTTTCCAAACCTAACTCGTCAGCCAAGTGATTTAAAAATAGAATACGCTTGTTTAGAGAATCAATAATCGTCACATCTAACGCTGGATAGAGGATTTTCATCGGAAGACTCGGAAAACCTGCTCCAGCTCCAATGTCCAGCAGTTTAATGCCTTTATTGTCAATCAATCCCTGTAAAATTGGTGCAATGGAATCATAAAAATGCTTGAGATAAACTTCCTTTTTGTCAGTAATAGCTGTCAGGTTGATTTTTTCATTCCATTCAACGAGCAGTTCAAAATAGCGTTCAAATTGCATTTTTTGTCGGTCTGTGAGTTCAATCTGGTGTTGTTTTAAGAGTTCATAAAATTCTTCGGGTGTCATCATTTGTCCTTACTTGTATCTTCTTGTTTCTATTATACCAGATAATCAGAAGAGAATCTTCAAAATTTCTCTTTTGAAGAAGTCTAAATTTTTATTCTTTTCATTTTTCTGGTATAATGTCTATAATAAATTTAAAGGAGAATGATTATGTGGATGATTATTTTAGCCATTGTTGTGGTACTGATATTGTTTGTGATTGCTAGTTACAACGGTCTAGTGAAAAGTCGGATGCAAACCAAAGAAGCCTGGAGTCAAATTGATGTTCAGTTAAAACGTCGAAATGATTTGCTGCCAAATTTGATTGAAACGGTCAAAGGGTATGCTAAATATGAAGCATCAACGCTTAAAAAGGTAACAGAGCTTCGTCGTCAAGTGGCAGCTGCTACAACGCCAGCAGAAGCTATGAAAGCAAGTGATGCCTTGACGCGTCAGATTTCTGGTATTTTTGCAGTTGCAGAAAATTACCCAGAGTTAAAAGCAAGTGCCAACTTTGTAAAATTGCAAGAAGAATTGACCAATACTGAAAATAAAATTTCGTATTCTCGTCAACTTTATAATAGTGTGACAAGCAATTACAATGTTAAGTTAGAAACATTTCCAAGTAATATTATTGCCGGAATGTTTAGCTTTAAGCCGGCAGATTTTTTAGCTGTCCCAGAAGAAGAAAAATCTGTACCAAAAGTTGATTTTAGCGGTCTAGGTGACTAATATGCTCTTTGATCAAATTGCTAGTAATAAAAGACGAACGTGGGTTCTCTTAATTGCTTTTTTTGCTCTGTTAGCGATTATTGGTGCTGCGGTAGGGTATTTATGGTTAGATTCAACTCTCGGTGGTGTGATAATTGCCTTTATCATTGGCGGCATTTATGCTTTTAGCATGATTTTTCAGTCTACTGAGGTTGTCATGTCTATGAACGGTGCTCGACAAGTCACTGAGGCTGAAGCTCCTGATTTGTACCATGTGGTAGAAGATATGGCGATGGTAGCGCAAGTTCCGATGCCACGGGTATATATTGTAGAGGATTCATCGCCTAATGCCTTTGCGACGGGCTCAAAGCCTGAAAATGCAGCAGTTGCCGCAACGACAGGGCTGTTAAATCTAATGAACCGTGAAGAGTTAGAAGCGGTCATCGGGCATGAAGTGAGCCATATCCGTAATTATGATATTCGGATTTCAACAATTGCGGTAGCACTTGCTAGTGCAGTGACCATGCTATCCAGCCTAGCTGGGCGTATGATGTGGTTTGGTGGCGGTGGTCGCAGGCGTGATAGTCGAGATAATGACAACGGTTTAGGGATTTTGATGCTGATTCTGTCGCTTATTGCGATTATCTTGGCTCCTTTAGCAGCTACTTTAGTTCAGTTGGCGATTTCTCGTCAACGTGAATTTTTGGCAGATGCTTCAAGTGTAGAATTAACCCGCAATCCACAAGGGATGATTAATGCTCTCTTGAAATTGGAAAATAGCGAACCGATGCACCATAAAGTAGATGACGCTAGTGCAGCTCTCTATATCAATGATCCGAAAAAAGAAGGTGGACTTCAAAAGTTATTTTATACTCATCCGCCGATTTCAGAGCGAGTAGAGCGCTTAAGAAAAATGTAAAAAGGTTGAGATAGACTATATGGTTGTGCAGCAATCATGACTGTCTGTCCTAATCTTTTTTTGTATTTCACCATATAAATTTTAGTTACGATAGCCTTATCTATGTTGTTTTTGGAATGAGAGTAAGAGAGATAGCACGCCACAGATTGTAAACACAATCCAAGTAACTTTCATATTCCAAATAGCGAGACTGGTAAAGATCATTGTTCCAAATGGGACAGAAAAACTAAATAGCAAACTCAGAAAGTTAGAAGTCTGTGCTAAGATATCTGATGGAAGTTTGCTGAGGAGCATGCTGTTGATTTTTGGATTGACTTTTCCGGAAAGATACATGATAAAGAAAACAGCAAAAATAGTAAGGAAAACAGGTAGCTGGAGAAGATTTATGAAGCCAATTAGAGCAATGGTTAAAGTAGCCCAAAAAGCAATTTTATTGACGGAAAGTTTGCTAAAATAATCATTGGGAGTCAGGCTGGCAGAGATAACTCCTAAAATAATCGTTGTTTCAAAAATGAGAAGAGATTGGCTGAAAGGGAGTCCAAATAAAGGATGATCCAATAAATAAAGATTGTAAATGGCCATAATAGAGCCGCCGAGTGCATTGAGTATTAGTATCTGAAAGAGTAAAGTCAAAAAATGGCTGTCTCCGTTTTGTTCAAAAATTAGTTTGGAGCTGTGATACATTTCTAGGAATTGTTGTTTGAGAGGAAGAGGATTTTCATTTTCTTTGACTGGGTCATGGGTGAGTTTATGACGAACAAAATAAAGAGTAGTGGAAGAAAGTAGGAAAGCTAAGGCATTGATGAAGGCGACCAACGCAAATTGTTGGTTGCTGACAGCAAGAAGCCAAACTCCTAATGCTTGTCCGGCAAGATTGCAGAGATAAGCAATTAGTTGCATAAAGGAGAAAGCTGGCATCATCTCTTCCTCTGCTAGATTCTTTTTCAAAATAGGCATTTGCAGACCACTACGATAATCACTCATCATATCTGATACGATATTTAGCAAACAAACGACAGAAAAAGCTAGATAAGAAGTTGAGCGAGTTAGAAATGCCACAAAGACAAATAACATGGCTTGGAGATAGCCCATGTGAATGAGCCAACGAGCTTTATGGGCTGTTTGATCAGCTTTCATTCCCACAAAGATAGTGAAAAATACTGGAACGAGAACGATAAAATTAGCAATTCCAACAGCAAATTTAGGATTTGGTAAACTGGATGCAAAGACTACAAAAACAATATTATAAATGGAAGAGCCCAAAATATTGAATATGCGTGACAGACTAATAAAAGCAAATACTTTATTTCTCAAAATAAGTTTCATGATAACCTCCTATGTGTGTTGCATTGATTATAACAAGCAAAAAAGTAAATTCAATAGTCTTTTCGCAAGTGGGAATAAAGTTTAAGTAAGTGAACGATATGGAAAAGTAACTTGCAAGTTAACTTTATGTCTTTTTTCAAAAATGGTATAATAAAACTAGAAATCTAAATACAAATGAGGAAATGATGTTATATATTCAAGAAATTCGTAAAAATCCAGATGGTCTTGCTTTTGAGCAAGGACTTGATTTGACGCAAGAATTGCAAGTGCGCAATCCAGAAATTTTAAATGTCCAAGACATTTTTGTAAGTGGAAATGTGCAATATGAGGACGGTCTTTACTTTTTAGATTATGATTTGTCTTATACCATTACGTTGGCGTCAAGTCGCAGCATGGAGCCGGTAGAGCAAAAAGAGAGCTACTTAGTGAATGAAGTTTTTGCCGATGCGCATAGTGGAAAAGTAGATCAGGATTTGATAGCGGATGATTTGGTGTTGCCGATTGAAAATGAAGAAATCAATCTAACTGAAAGTGTGGCAGATAATATTTTATTGCATATCCCTCTTAAAGTGCTGACAGCCGAGGAGAAAGCGAGTGATAGCATGCCTTCTGGAAATGATTGGCAGGTAATGACTGAAGAAGAATATCAGCAAAGTAAGCAAGAGCAAAAAGAGAAAAACAGTCCTTTTGCTAGCCTGCAAGGTCTATTTGATGAGGAGTGAAGCCATCTTCAACGTTGGCTTTTAATAACAAATCCTTTATTTTCACGCTTAAAAATGATAAAATAAAACAAACTAAAAAGAGGAGTACAAAATGACAAAAGCGAATTTTGGTGTTGTTGGTATGGCCGTCATGGGTCGTAACCTTGCCCTTAATATTGAATCTCGTGGCTATACAGTAGCAATTTACAACCGTTCAGCGAATAAAACAGAAGATGTGATTGCATCTCACCCTGAAAAGAACTTTGTTCCAAGTTATGATGTGGAAAGTTTTGTAAATTCTATCGAAAAACCACGTCGGATCATGCTCATGGTCAAAGCTGGATCAGGAACTGATGCAACGATTCAGGCACTTTTACCTTTCCTTGATAAGGGAGATATCTTGATCGACGGTGGAAATACTTTCTATAAAGACACCATTCGTCGTTCAGAAGAATTGGCAAATTCAGGAATCAATTTTATCGGGACAGGAGTATCTGGTGGTGAAAAAGGTGCGCTTGAAGGACCGTCTATTATGCCTGGTGGGCAAAAAGAAGCCTATGAATTAGTAGCAGACGTGTTGGAAGAAATTTCAGCCAAAGCACCAGAAGACGGTGCGCCATGTGTGACTTACATCGGTCCAAACGGTGCAGGTCATTATGTAAAAATGGTTCACAATGGGATTGAATATGGCGATATGCAATTGATTGCAGAAAGCTATGATTTAATGCAACACTTGCTTGGATTTTCAGCAGCAGAAATGGCTGACATCTTTACAGAATGGAATAAAGGTGAGTTGGATAGCTATCTGATTGAAATCACTGCTGATATTTTGACTCGTAAAGATGATGAAGGTCAAGATGGGCCGATTGTCGATTACATTTTGGATGCGGCTGGAAATAAAGGAACTGGTAAGTGGACGAGTCAATCAGCTCTTGACTTTGGTGTGCCGCTTCCGCTCATTACAGAGTCTGTCTTTGCGCGCTATATTTCTGCTTATAAAGATGAACGTGTGGCTGCAAGCAAGGTTCTTCCAAAACCAGCTGCATTTAAATTTGAAGGAGACAAGGCTGAATTGATTGAAAAAATTCGTCAAGCCCTCTACTTCTCAAAAATTATGTCTTATGCTCAAGGTTTCTCACAATTGCGTGTAGCTTCTAAAGAGCATGATTGGAATCTTCCATTTGGTGAAATTGCTTCTATCTGGCGTGCTGGTTGTATCATTCGTGCTCGTTTCTTGCAAAAAATTACAGATGCATACGGACGTAATCCAGATCTTGCAAACTTATTGCTTGACGAATACTTTATGGACGTCACTGCCAAATACCAACAAGCTGTTCGTGATGTAGTAGCTTTGGCTGTTCAAGCAGGTGTGCCGGTACCAACGTTCTCTAGTGCAATTGCTTACTTTGATAGCTATCGTGCAGAAAACTTGCCAGCCAATTTAATTCAAGCGCAACGCGATTACTTTGGTGCGCATACGTATGAACGCAAGGATAAAGAAGGAATTTACCACTATTCTTGGTATGATGAAAAATAGGATAGGCTATGGGGAAGCGGATTTTATTAGTTGAGAAAGAAAAAAAGTTAGCACAATTTATTGGCTTAGAACTACAAAAAGAAGGTTATCGAGTTGATCTTTTTGAAACAGGAAAAGATGCTTTAGCGTCTGCGCGAGCGAATCAATACGATTTATTCCTGTTGAATTTTATGCTTGACGATATGACAGGAACAGAATTTGCTGCACAATTAAGTGTGATAAAGCCTGCTTCGGTCATCATTGTATTGGATAATCGTGATAATATTCTTCAATATACTGAGGAAATCCAACGCTTTGCTGTTGCTTACATGGTAGAACCATTCATTGTGACGGACTTAGTTGAAAAAATTTCTGCCATTTTTCGTGGACGTGATTTTATTGATCAGCATTGTAGTCAGATGAAAGTTCCAACATCTTATCGGAATCTTCGGATTGATGTGCAAAATCATACAGTTTATCGAGGTGAAGAAGTGATTGCTTTGACTCGACGAGAATATGATTTATTAGCAACATTGATGGGAAGCCATCAAGCTTTAAGCCGTGAACAGCTGTTAGAGCGCGTGTGGAAATATGAAGGAGCTGTTGAAACAAATGTTGTTGATGTTTATATTCGCTATCTTCGTAGTAAAATTGATATAGTGGGGCAAAAAAGTTATATAAAAACCGTGCGTGGTGTTGGTTATGCTATGCAAGAATAACTCTGAGGTGCAGGAAATATCGTTTTTCTGCACTTTTCTAATGGGCGTATTTCACTAGTCTATTACAATTTGCAAGCAAGAAATAGGAAAAATTTTTAAAATATTATATAAAAACGCTTTACAAAATAAAAATATATGATATAATTAAAGGGTCAAATAAATGCAAACGTTTTCGTAAAACGTTTGTGGAATTTTTATAAGGAGATATGAATGATGAAAGAGACATTCAAAAACATATTCAGTTTCGAATTTTGGCAAAAATTCGGAAAAGCTCTGATGGTCGTTATCGCAGTAATGCCTGCGGCTGGTTTGATGATCAGTATTGGTAAGTCCATTCCAATGATCAATCCAAATGTAGCTGCTCTTGTTACAACAGGTGGCGTGCTAGAACAAATTGGTTGGGGTGTTATCGGTAACCTTCACATTCTATTTGCACTTGCTATTGGAGGTAGCTGGGCAAAAGAACGTGCTGGCGGCGCTTTTGCAGCCGGACTTTCATTTATTTTAATTAACCGTATTACAGGGGTCTTTTTTGGAGTAACTTCAGACCTTCTTACAAAACAAGGAGCTACTGTAAAAACTGTCTTTGGTGGAACCATTAAGGTGGCTGATTATTTTGTAAGTGTACTTGAAGCTCCTGCCCTTAATATGGGGGTGTTTGTTGGTATCATTGCCGGTTTTGTTGGAGCAACTGCTTACAACAAATATTATAATTACCGTAAATTACCAGATGCGCTTTCATTCTTTAATGGTAAACGGTTTGTGCCATTCGTTGTTATTTTGCGTTCTACAATTGTGGCTTTGATTCTTGCAGTATTTTGGCCAGTTGTTCAAACTGGAATCAACAATTTTGGTATTTGGATTGCTAACTCTCAAAAGACAGCTCCAATTCTCGCACCATTCTTGTTTGGTACTTTAGAACGTCTTCTTTTACCATTTGGACTTCACCATATGTTGACAATTCCAATCAACTATACTCAATTAGGTGGGACATATGAAGTGTTGACAGGGGCTGCTAAAGGAACGACTGTATTTGGTCAAGATCCATTATGGTTGGCTTGGGTAACAGACCTTGTTAATTTAAAAGGTTCACACGCTGATCAATATCAACATCTTCTAAATAGTATTACTCCAGCTCGTTTTAAAGTTGGGCAAATGATTGGTTCATTTGGTATTTTGATGGGGGTTGCCTTTGCAATTTATCGAAATGTAGATGATGATAAGAAACATAAATACAAAGGGATGATGATTGCAACAGGACTTGCAACTTTCTTAACAGGTGTTACAGAACCAATTGAATACATGTTTATGTTTGTTGCAACACCTCTTTATTTGGTGTATGCAGTTGTGCAAGGGTTAGCCTTTGCAATGGCTGACGTTGTTCACTTGCGTGTTCACTCATTTGGTTCGATCGAATTCTTAACTCGTACCCCACTTGCAATCAACGCTGGTTTGGGTATGGATATTGTGAACTTTATTTGGGTAACAATTCTCTTTGCAGTGATCATGTACTTCATTGCAAACTTCATGATTAAGAAATTTAACTACGCAACTCCAGGACGTAATGGTAACTATGAAACAGCTGATGGAGAAGATAGTGATTCATCTGCTCAAGCTGGTGGCAAAGTAGCTGAAGCTTCTCAAGCAGTAAATATTATCAACCTTCTTGGCGGACGCGCAAATATCGTTGATGTAGATGCCTGTATGACACGTCTCCGTGTGACTGTCAAAGATGGTGAAAAAGTTGGTACAGAAGAACAATGGAAAGCTGAAGGAGCAATGGGCTTGGTGATGAAAGGCCAAGGTGTTCAAGCGATTTATGGTCCGAAAGCGGACGTTCTGAAATCTGATATTCAAGACTTACTTGACTCAGGTGAAGTGATTCCAGAAACTCTTCCGAGTCAAATGACAGCTTCACAAGCTGCGGAAGTGAGCTACAAAGGTGTAACAGAAGAAGTTGAAACGGTTGCTGACGGTGAAGTCATTGCTATCTCTGATGTGAAAGATCCTGTCTTCTCACAAAAAATGATGGGTGACGGATTTGCAGTTGAACCCGAAAATGGCAATATCTACTCACCAGTAGCAGGTACTGTTACAAGCATTTTCCCTACAAAACACGCTCTTGGTCTCTTGACTGATAATGGTCTTGAAGTGCTTGTTCATATCGGACTTGATACAGTCAGTCTTGAAGGTAAACCATTTGAAGTACATGTTGCAGAAGGACAAAAAGTTGCAGCAGGTGATCTTCTTGTGACAGCTGATTTAGAAGCTATCAAAGCGGCAGGTCGTGAAACTTCAACAGTTGTTGTCTTCACAAATGCACAAGCTATTAAATCTGTAACGGTTGAAACATTCGGCAAAGTAGCAGTGAAAACGGTTGTTGCTAAAGTAGAATTGTAAATAGAAAAGAGAAATCATGGCAAAATTCCTGACTTTAAATACTCATAGTTGGATGGAAGATGAGCAAGAAAAAAAGCTAGATCAACTAGCTGAGCGGATTCTTCAAGAAAAATATGATGTCATTTGCCTGCAGGAAGTCAATCAAGAAATGGAGTCTGAACAGGTTGTTCAGGCTCCATTTTATCATGCGGTAGATGGCGCCATTGCGATTCATAAAGACCACTTTGCACATTGTCTTGTGGAGAGATTGGTAGAGAAAGGTCTTATTTATCATTGGTCTTGGGCTTATAATCATATTGGTTTTGATCGGTTTCATGAGGGAGTTGCTATTTTATCCTTAAAACCGTTGAAACCAAGTGAGTTATTGGTTTCAGATGCCAACGATCCAACGGATTATCACACTAGAAAAGTACTTTTGGCGGAAACAGAAGTTGATGGACGGCTTGTAACGGTGGCTTCCTGTCATCTTTCCTGGTGGAATAAAGGCTTCCAAGAAGAGTGGGCACAGATAGAAGAAGAATTGTTACAATGCAACATGCCTTTGGTATTGATGGGAGATTTTAACAATCCTGTCGGTTATGAAGGCTATCAGCACATTCTAAGAAGTCCACTTGCTTTGCAAGATAGTCATGCTGTTGCTGACACAGTCGTTGGTACAGCAACGGTTGAAGGCGATATTGCTGGCTGGGCTGGAAATAAGGAAGCTCTAAAAATTGATTATATCTTTACAAGTAAAGATTTCAACATTGAAAAATCTGCTGTTGTTTTTGACGGCAAAGCAACACCTGTTGTTAGTGACCATTTTGGGTTAGAAGCAGAAGTTGCATTTTAAT
>NZ_JAKZJH010000015.1:0-18494 GCF_031142795.1 Streptococcus sp. IsoGale021 | reverse complement strand
TTTATCCGGCATAGCTCAGTTGGTAGTAGCGCATGACTGTTAATCATGATGTCGTAGGTTCGAGTCCTACTGCCGGAGTTGATACATGATTAGAAGCCTTGATATAATCGGGTTTCTTTTTTGCTATTTTTAAAATAGAATGCGGAATCTCAGTTTAAAATTATTATTTATAACACTAATTCAGGATCTTGGTTGATGAAAAGCTGATATTGGGATTTGTAATAGATTTCCGGGTGAGACAGGTGAGATGCCTATGTTTGCTGATGAGTTCACCCATAAATAATGCATTCTGGGGAGATTACGCGTAGCAATCAATCAAAATTTGAAAATTTTTAGTTCGAACTCATACCCTTACGCTGTTGCCTTCATCATCAGCTACTACATCAAGATTTTGGGGTTAATATAATGCAAGTGGCTGAGCAAAAACTCATTCATGGTCAAAGTGTAATAATCTCTCATAGCAAAAAAAGCTTAAAATCAAGTTAATTAAAACGTTGATTTTAAGCTTTTTGACTATTTTATGAACTTTTACCTAGACTCTCAATTTTATTCAAAAAAAGCTCTGTATAGTGCTTTTATAGCTGCTTTTTCTTGTTCGGAATTGATAACAATCATGATTGAAACTTCACTTGATCCTTGGGAAATCATTTGGATATTAATGTGATTATCTGATAGTGCTTTAGTTGCGGTAGCAGTTAAACCAATGTGACTTTTCATTTTTTCACCAACAATCATAATGATTGAGAGATCGTGTTCGATTTCTGCGTGGTCGACTTCTAACTTTTGTCTTAATTGACGAAGGATTTCTTCCTCTTTAATGGGGGTTAATTCACGATCCCGAAGAATAATAGATAAGTCATCGATACCGGTAGGCATATGCTCCCAGCGGATATTTAGATCTTCCAATATTTGCAGAACTTTTCTACCAAAACCGATTTCACGGTTCATGAGGTATTTAGACATGTTGATACTGGTGAAATGGGCATCTGCAGCAATACCTACTACAGGGAAGTCTCTGTTACTGTGCTTTAAAACAATTTTTGTACCAGGATGAGTGGGGTTATTTGTATTTTTAATAACGAGTGGAATTTTTCCACGGTAAGCTGGAATGAGTGCTTCGTCATGTAATACAGTAAAACCTGCATAAGCTAATTCGCGCATTTCGCGATAAGTTAATTCTGGAATGGAGTGTGGCATGTGGATAATGCCAGGATGTGCTGCAAAAATACCGTCAACATCTGTGAAATTTTCGTAAAGATCAGCTTTTACACCTGCCGCAATAATGGAGCCAGTAATATCGGACCCGCCACGTGAAAAGGTGCAGATCTGGTCGTCTTTTGTTACTCCAAAGAATCCTGGGATAATTAAGACTTCATCGGCTTCATTTAATTCTTCAATTTTATCATAACTGGAAGGGAGAAGTCGAGCATTTCCTGGTTCGCTGGATACAATGAGTCCTGCTTCTCTAGGGTGAACATAACGAGCATCTACGCCATTTTGGGTAAAATAAGCTGCAATGAGTTTCGCATTGTTATTTTCACCTGCAGCAAGAAAAGTATCGTACAAGAACTTATTATTTTCGATAGGAAGGCTTGCGAGCTTTTGGAAACTTTTTGAAATTCTCTCTAGAATATTTGGTTTAAGCTGCAGTTCTAACGCCATATCTCGATAACGCTGAATAATCCATTGTTGGTGTTTTGTTACGTCATTACCAGCAACATAGTCTCGATAATATTTAATGAGGGCATCTGTTACCTTTGTATCCTGAGTGCTTCGCTTCCCAGGTGCAGAGACAATCACGAAGCGACGTTCAGGATCAGCTTTTATAATCTGTAATACTTTTTCTAATTGACCAGCGGAGGCAAGTGAACTTCCTCCAAATTTAACAACTTTCATAAATTCTCCTATAGGCTGATTGTTTAAATTATAGCAAAATTCTGAAATCTTTTCAAATCTGCTTGTACTTACTTGCTAAAGCAAATATTTTATGTTAGAATGTAACCATATTGTTTGATATTCAAATAATTTAATTGGCAAAGAAAAGAATTGTTGGAGGCAATTTAATGCAATTTGAAAATATTTTATATAGTGTCAATGACGGTGTTGCGACTTTAACATTGAATCGCCCGGAGGTTTCCAATGGGTTTAATGTTCCCATGTGTGAGGAAATTTTAAAAGCCATTGAATTGGCTGCTGAGGATAAAGCTGTCCAAATATTGCTCATCAATGCAAATGGAAAAGTATTTTCTGTTGGTGGTGATTTGGCAGAAATGCAACGAGCAGTGGAGGCAGATGATATTCAGTCTTTGGTGAAAATTGCTGAATTAGTCAATGAAATTTCTTACTCAATGAAACAACTATCTAAGCCGATCATTATGAGTGTAGATGGACCAGTTGCTGGTGCGGCAGCTAATATGGTGGTAGCTGCAGATTTCTGTATTGCAACGGAGCGTTCTCGTTTTATTCAAGCTTTTGTGGGGGTAGGTCTTGCTCCTGATGCGGGTGGTCTGTATTTACTTGCTAGAGCGATTGGTGTGACGAGAGCAACTCAATTAGCAATGACAGGTGAACCGTTAAACGCAGAAAAAGCTTTAAATTACGGTCTTTTGTATAAAGTTTGTGAAGTTGAAAAGTTAGAAACTACAACGAATCAAGTGATTAAGAAGTTGAAACGTCATTCACTTAATTCTTATCGTGCTATTAAAGAATTGGTATGGAAGAGTTTGTTTACTGGTTGGGATGAGTATGCAAAACTCGAACTACAGTTGCAGAAGACATTGGCTTTCACAGAAGATTTCAAAGAAGGGGTGCGAGCTTATGCTGAGAAGCGTCGACCAAAATTTTCTGGGAAGTAAAAAAGTAGTTGCAATTTAATTTGACATTTGATATACTTTTCTAGTCAAATGTTTTGATGGTGAAAGTTTTTTTGTTAGAGGAGGATAGATTTTTGGATTACCAATTGGTCAATGATTATTTAACATCTATTTTCAATAATGTATTGGTTATTGAAGAATCTAGTTTGAGAGGCAGTCGCTTCAAAGATATCTCTATCAAAGAAATGCACACGATTGATGTTGTTGGAAAAAATCCTAATGCGACTCCTAGTAGCGTAGCAAAGGAATTGATGGTGACATTAGGAACCGTAACAACTAGTTTAAATAACCTTGAAAGAAAAGGCTATATTGAACGGACACGTTCAGAAGTTGATCGTCGTGTTGTTCATCTGAATTTGACAAAAAATGGTCGCCTAATTTATCGCTTGCATAGAAGATTTCACAAGAGAATGGTTGAAAGAATCATTGAAGGAATGGATGTTGAAGAGATGAAGGTCATGGGAAAAGGTCTGACTAATCTGTATCGTTTTCTAGAGGATTTGAAATAATGAACTATGCGAAAATTAGTCAAGTCGCTCATTATGCTCCAAGTCAGGTGGTTACAAATGATGATTTGGCAAAAATAATGGATACGAGCGATGAATGGATTTCAAGTCGGACAGGAATAGAACGCCGTCATCTGTCACAAACAGAATCAACGAGTGATTTGGCTACAAAGGTGGCAAGTCAATTGTTGAAAAAAGCGAATATCCATGCAGATGAGCTAGACTTTATCATTGTGGCAACTATCACCCCAGACTCTATGATGCCTTCAACGGCTGCACGAGTTCAAGCAAATATTGGTGCAAATCATGCTTTTGCCTTTGATTTGACAGCGGCTTGCAGTGGCTTTATCTTCGCTCTGTCGACAGCTGAAAAGTTAATTTCTTCAGGTCGTTACCAGAAGGGCTTTGTTATAGGAAGTGAAACCTTATCAAAAGTTCTTGACTGGTCTGATCGTTCAACTGCGGTTCTTTTCGGTGATGGTGCTGGTGGTGTTTTGCTAGAGAGCTCAGAGCAGCAGCATTTTTTAGCTGAAAGTCAATATACAGACGGTTCGCGTGGGGAAAGCTTGACTTGTGGTAAAGTTGGTTTATCTTCACCTTATTCTGAAAAGGGAGAAGTAGCGCCTTACTTGACAATGGATGGTCGAAAAATTTTTGATTTTGCTATTCGAGATGTGGCAAAATCTATAAAAAATACGATTGAATCCAGTGATATTCAAGTAGAGGATATTGACTATTTACTATTACATCAGGCCAATATTCGTATTTTAGATAAAATGGCGAAAAAGATTGGTGCAGCGAGGGAAAAACTTCCTGCAAATATGATGGAATATGGGAATACGAGTGCAGCGAGCATTCCAATTCTTTTATCTGAGTGTGTTGAAAAAGGACTCATTCACCTTGATGGCAGTCAAACAGTTTTGCTGTCAGGATTTGGTGGAGGTTTGACATGGGGCACACTTATTGTTACAATTTAGTTATTATGTGGTAAACACATGAATATAAATATTTATTTTTAAAGGAGTCTATCATGGCAGTATTTGAAAAAGTACAAGAAATTATTGTGGAAGAACTTGGTAAGGAACCTTCAGAAGTTACTCTTGAGTCAACTTTTGATGATCTTGATGCAGATTCATTGGATTTGTTCCAAGTTATTTCAGAAATCGAAGATGCATTCGATATTCAAATTGAAACTGAAGAAGGATTGAACACAGTTGGTGACTTGGTCGCTTATGTGGAAGAAAAAACAAAATAAAAAATGAAACGGGGCTGAGAGAAGATTCTCGCCCTCTTTTAAAAAAGGTATTGAGGTAGACAGTCAATTTTGCTGGGGTGGAACGATAAAATCAATTTAAAGATGATAGGTTCCACTCCCTCTTGTTTAGGTAATAGTTTGATTTTCAAATTATACAAAGGGTATACTTGAGATGATTGAGCTATTACTTAAGCAATATAAAGGAAGGTATTATGCAAACACGTGTTACAGAATTGTTAAATATTAAATATCCTATTTTCCAGGGAGGAATGGCCTGGGTTGCTGATGGTGACTTGGCTGGTGCAGTTTCTAAAGCGGGAGGTCTTGGCATTATTGGTGGTGGTAATGCACCGAAAGAAGTTGTCAAAGTTAATATTGATAAAATTAAGTCATTGACAGACAAACCTTTTGGCGTGAATATCATGCTGTTGTCACCGTTTGTGGAAGATATTGTTGACTTAGTGATTGAAGAAGGTGTCAAGGTTGTGACAACTGGTGCAGGAAATCCAAGTAAATATATGGCTCGTTTCCACGACGCAGGTATTACAGTCATTCCAGTAGTTCCAAGTGTAGCATTGGCTAAGCGAATGGAAAAAATTGGTGCAGATGCAGTCATTGCTGAAGGAATGGAAGCAGGTGGGCATATTGGAAAATTAACCACCATGACTTTGGTTCGTCAGGTAGTTGAAGCAGTTGATATTCCTGTGATTGCAGCGGGTGGAATCGCAGATGGTCGCGGTGCAGCTGCAGGCTTTATGCTTGGTGCAGAGGCTGTTCAAGTGGGAACACGTTTCGTCGTTGCAAAAGAGTCAAATGCGCACCAAAATTATAAAAATATGATTTTGAAAGCTCGGGATATTGATACCACTATTTCTGCTCAACATTTTGGTCATGCGGTACGAGCTTTGAAAAATAAACTAACTAGAGAATTTGACCAAGCAGAAAAGGGTGCTTTTAAGCAAGAAAATCCTGATTTAACTGTTTTTGAGAATTTAGGAGCTGGCGCTCTTGCAAATGCAGTTGTTCGCGGTGATGTTGAACATGGTTCTGTCATGTCAGGACAAATTGCGGGGCTTGTCAGCAAAGAAGAAACAGTTGAAGAAATTTTAAAAGATATTTACTACGGTGCAGCAGAGGTAATCCAAAAAGAAGCTAGCCGTTGGGCAGGAGTAACTAGAAATGACTAAAACAGCCTTTCTATTTGCAGGTCAGGGTGCTCAGTATCTGGGAATGGCTCGTGACCTTTACGATCAGTTTGATGTAGTAAGGACAACCTATGATGAAGCAAGTCAAGTATTGGGCTATGATCTACGATATCTGATAGATAATGAGGAAGAAAAGCTCAATCAGACACGCTATACTCAGCCAGCAATTTTAACCACTTCGGTTGCTATTTACCGATTATTGCAAGAAAAAGGAATGCATGCTGATATGGTAGCAGGCCTTTCTCTTGGGGAATACTCTGCCATGGTAGCAGCAGGTGCTTTGAAGTTTACAACGGCGGTTGATTTGGTGGCAAAGCGTGGTGCTTTTATGGAAGAAGCAGCTCCTGCTGGCTCTGGTAAAATGGTTGCGGTTTTAAATGCCGATTTAGCTACAATTGAAGTAGCTTGTCAAAAGGCAAGCCAGCTAGGAATTGTATCACCAGCAAATTACAATACACCTAGTCAGATTGTTATTGGTGGTGAAGTTGAAGCGGTTAACAAAGCAGTGGAATTGTTAAAAGAAGCTGGTGTTAAGCGTCTCATCCCTTTGAATGTTTCCGGTCCATTTCATACAGCTTTGCTAAAACCTGCAAGTGATAAATTGGCAAAAGTTTTGGAAACAGTTGAATTTGCTGATTTCAAACTTCCTTTGGTAGGAAATACAGAAGCAACTGTCATGGAACAAGGACGAATTAAGGAACTCTTAACTCGTCAAGTTATGGAACCAGTTCGTTTTTATGATAGTATTGCAACGATGCAAAAAGTTGGTGTAACTAATTTTATTGAAATTGGTCCAGGTAAGGTTCTTTCTGGTTTTGTTAAAAAAATTGATAAATCAGCAAAGGTTGCTCACGTTGAAGATGTTAGAAGTTTATCTACTCTTCTAGAAAATAAGGAATAGGTATGGAACTTAAAGGTAAAAATGTTTTTATAACTGGTTCAACACGTGGAATTGGTCTTGCAATGGCACATAAGTTTGCGAGTCTAGGTGCCAACATTGTTTTAAACGGTCGCCGTGAGATTGATGAGGAGCTCGTTTCTGAATTTTCAGATTATGGTGTACAAGTGGTTTCTATCTCTGGTGATGTGTCAGACAGCACGGATGCCAAGCGGATGGTAGAAGAAACTATCGAAAAACTTGGAAGCGTGGATATTCTGGTTAATAATGCAGGGATTACAAAAGATAAACTCATGCTAAAATTGACAGAGGAAGATTTTGAGCAGGTCTTGAAAGTAAATCTTGTTGGTGCTTTTAATATGACTCAAGCGGTTTTGAAGCCAATGTCGAAAGCTCGTCAAGGTGCTGTTATCAATGTATCAAGTGTGGTTGGTTTGATTGGCAATGTCGGTCAAGCAAACTATGCGGCTTCTAAGGCTGGACTGATCGGATTTACTAAGTCTGTAGCGCGTGAAGTAGCAGCCCGCAATGTACGAGTGAATGCTATTGCACCAGGTATGATTGAGTCAGATATGACCGATATTTTGTCTGATAAAGTGAAAGAAGCTACGTTAGCACAAATTCCGATGAAACGTTTTGGAAATACCAGCGAAGTAGCAGAAGTGGCAGTCTTTCTAGCTCGTCAAGAGTATTTAACTGGGCAAGTCATTGCTATTGATGGCGGGTTAACCATGAGGTAGAAGATGACTAAAACTTATGAGTTTTAAGCATGTGATATATTTTCTTAATAAAGGAGTTCGAAATGAAACTAAATCGAGTTGTTGTAACAGGATATGGAGTAACTTCACCTATTGGAAACACACCCGAAGAGTTTTGGGATAGTCTAAAAGAAGGGAAGATTGGTATTGGTCCAATTACGAATTTTGATCCTAGTGTGATTGGTGTACATAATGCAGCAGAAATTAAAGATTTCCCGCTAGAAAAACATTTTGTTAAAAAAGACAAAAATCGTATGGATATGTATTCCATTTATGCCATTCATGCAGCTTTAGAAGCGTTAGAAAATGCTCATCTAGATACCGAGACAGTTGACCATGATCGATTTGGTGTCATTGTATCTAGTGGGATTGGTGGCTTAAAAGAATTGCAAGATCAAATTATCCGAATGCATGAAAGAGGAGCCAATCGTATCCAACCGCTCTTCATTCCTAAAGCACTTTCAAATATGGGAGCCGGAAATATCGCTATTCGTGTGGGAGCTAATGGGGTGTGTAAATCTATTACAACTGCTTGTGCGTCTTCTAATGATGCTATTGGAGAGGCATTCCGTGAAATTAAATTTGGTTTTCAAGATGTTATTTTAGCAGGTGGTTCTGAATGCTCTATCAACGAAATTGGCATCGGCGGTTTTGCAGCTCTTACAGCTCTTTCCACAAATGAAGATCCAAAACGTTCGTCTATTCCATTTGATAAAGATCGAAATGGATTTGTAATGGGAGAAGGGGCAGGTGTTTTAGTAATTGAAAGTCTAGAACATGCTGAAAAACGTGGGGCAACGATTTTAGCAGAAATTGTGGGGTATGGAAATACTTGTGACGCATATCACATGACAACACCATCACCAGCTGGTACAGGGGCTGCTAAAGCTATGAAACTAGCCATTGAAGAAGCAGGATTACAACCTTCAGACATTGCCTATGTGAATGCTCATGGAACTTCTACACAAGCCAATGAAAAGGGTGAAAGTCAAGCGATTGTTAGTGTTCTTGGAAAAGAAGTACCAGTTTCTTCTACGAAATCTTTCACAGGTCACCTTCTTGGTGCAGCTGGTGCAGTAGAAGCTATTGCAACGATTGAGGCAATGCGTCATAACTTTGTACCGATGACTGCAGGAACGCAAGAACTTTCAGATGATATCGAGGCGAATGTCATCTATGGTCAAGGGCAAGAACATGATATTCCGTATGCGATTTCAAATACCTTTGGCTTTGGTGGGCACAATGCTGTACTTGCATTCAAGCGCTGGGAGGCTTAAATGAATATCAATGAAATCAAAGATTTGATGGCTCAATTTGACCAATCAAGTCTGCGTGAATTTTCTTATAAAAATCAAAGTGATGAATTAACGTTCAGTAAAAATGAAAGAACAGTTGAATCAATTGCTCCTTCTGCAGAGGATTCAACAGTGAACACCAATCTTGTTTCACAAGTCGAAGTTACCCAGCCAACTGTTCCTCCAATTGTGGAGGAAACCATTAGTCCAGAAATACCCATAGCTGAAGGCGATGTAGTAGAAAGTCCATTGGTTGGAGTTGCTTATCTTGCTTCAGGTCCTGATAAACCTTCTTTTGTTTCCGTTGGCGACCAAGTGAAGAAGGGGCAAACCTTGATGATTATTGAGGCCATGAAAGTGATGAATGAAGTTCCGTCACCTAAGGACGGTATTGTGACAGAAATTCTTGTCCAAAACGAAGAAATGGTCGAATTTGGGAAAGGTTTGGTGCGGATTAAATGATTGATATCAATGCGATAAAAGAAGCTCTTCCACATCGTTATCCTATGCTATTGGTTGACCGTGTGCTGGAAGTGAAAGAAGATGAGATTGTAGCGCTTAAAAATGTTACAATCAATGAGCCTTTCTTTAACGGTCATTTTCCTAAATATCCTGTCATGCCAGGAGTTCTCATTATGGAGGCTTTGGCTCAAACAGCCGGTGTTTTGGAATTGTCCAAGGAGGAAAATAAGGGGAAATTGGTCTTTTATGCCGGAATGGACAAGGTGAAATTTAAAAAACAAGTTGTTCCTGGTGATCAGCTCATCATGACAGCGAAGTTTGTGAAGCGTCGTGGCACCATTGCGGTTGTGGAAGCGAAAGCAGAAGTTGACGGGAAGTTGGCAGCGAGTGGTACTTTAACTTTTGCCCTCGGACAATAAAAAAGGAGATTTCACCATGTTTCGTAAGATTTTAATTGCCAACCGTGGGGAAATTGCGGTCAGAATTATTCGTGCAGCTAGAGAATTAGGGATTGCGACAGTCGCAGTCTATTCTACTGCTGACAAAGAAGCTCTCCATACTTTACTGGCAGATGAAGCGGTTTGTATAGGTCCGGCAAAGTCGACAGAATCCTACCTCAATATGAATGCGGTTCTTTCTGCCGCAGTTTTGACTGGAGCAGAGGCAATTCATCCAGGCTTTGGTTTTTTGAGTGAAAATTCTAAGTTTGCGACGATGTGCGAGGAAGTTGGTATTAAATTTATCGGTCCTTCGGGAGCGGTAATGGATTTAATGGGTGATAAAATCAATGCGCGTGCTCAGATGATTAAGGCTAATGTGCCTGTAATCCCAGGTTCTGATGGCGAAGTTCATACGTCAGACGAAGCACTTGCAGTTGCAGAAAAAATCGGCTATCCAGTTATGCTAAAAGCTTCCGCTGGCGGTGGTGGCAAAGGCATTCGGAAAGTCGAAAGGGTGGAAGATTTAGTAGCCGCCTTTGAATCGGCTTCCAGCGAAGCCAAAGCGGCTTTCGGAAATGGCGCCATGTATATGGAGCGTGTCATTTATCCAGCTCGGCATATTGAAGTCCAAATTTTGGCTGACCAACATGGTCATGTTGTCCACTTAGGCGAGCGCGATTGTTCACTTCAAAGAAATAATCAAAAAGTGCTGGAAGAAAGTCCGTCGGTTGCGATTGGCAAGACCCTTCGTCGTAAAATTGGGGAAGCTGCTGTACGAGCTGCCCAATCTGTCGGATATGAAAACGCTGGAACGATTGAATTCTTATTTGATGAAGGCAAAAGAGAATTTTATTTCATGGAAATGAATACTCGTGTCCAAGTGGAGCATCCGATAACGGAATTTGTAACGGGGGTGGACATTGTTAAGGAGCAAATCAAAATTGCTGTGGGGCAAGAGCTGCCTTTTAACCAAGAAGATATTCATATAACAGGTCATGCGATTGAGTGTCGAATCAATGCGGAAAATCCTGCATTTAACTTTGCACCAAGTCCGGGAAAGATTTCCAATCTCTATCTACCGAGTGGTGGAGTGGGGTTGCGTGTGGATTCTGCAGTTTATCCTGGCTACACGATTCCGCCGTATTATGACAGCATGATTGCCAAGATTATTGTTCATGGTGAAAATCGCTTTGATGCATTAATGAAAATGCAGCGTGCGCTCTATGAGTTAGAAATCGACGGCGTTGTGACAAATAGCGGTTTTCAGTTAGATTTGATTTCAGACCCACATGTCATTGCTGGCGATTATGATACAGCTTTTCTTATGGAGAAATTTTTACCAGCTTATCAAAAGAAAAAGTAGAGGAGTAAAGGATATAAGTCATGGCTTTGTTTTCCAAAAAGGATAAGTATATTCGGATCAATCCAAACCGTTCCAGTCGTGAGAAACCTCAAGTGAAACCAGAGTTTCCGGATGAACTGTTTTCAAAATGTCCAGGATGTAAGCATATCATTTACCAAAAAGATTTGGGAAGTGAACGGATTTGCCCGCAATGTGGCTATACGTTTCGTATTTCAGCTTTTGAACGCCTCAATTTAACGGTAGATGCCAATAGTTTTGAGGAATTATTTACAGGAATTGAAACATCAGACCCCTTGAAGTTTCCTAAATATCGTGAAAAATTAAGGACTGTCCGTGAAAAAACAGGTTTGGATGAAGCGGTATTGACAGGAATTGCGACAATCGGTGGTCAAAAAACTGCACTGGGGATCATGGATTCCAACTTTATCATGGCTTCTATGGGAACGGTCGTTGGAGAAAAAATTACTCGTCTTTTTGAATATGCTACAGAACATCAGTTGCCAGTCACTTTGTTTACAGCTTCTGGTGGCGCTCGCATGCAAGAAGGAATTATGAGTTTGATGCAAATGGCTAAAGTATCCGCAGCGGTGAAACGTCATTCTAATGCTGGCTTGTTTTATTTGACGATCTTAACAGACCCGACCACGGGTGGGGTGACGGCTTCATTTGCCATGGAAGGAGACATCATTTTGGCTGAAACGCAAGCGCTTGTTGGCTTTGCAGGTCGCCGAGTAATTGAAACAACCGTTCGTGAAAAATTGCCAGATGACTTCCAAAAGGCAGAATTTTTGCTTGAACATGGTTTTGTTGATGCCATTGTCAAACGCTTGGAATTGCGCTCCACCATTGCAATGTTATTGGCTTTCCATGGAGGTGAACAATGACAAAGATTACCCGAATTATTAAAGAAGCACGAGATCAGGCACGATTGACAGCTTTGGATTTTGCGCAAGGAATTTGCGAGAATTTTATTGAATTACATGGCGATCGTTCTTTTCGAGATGACGGAGCGGTTATTGGTGGAATCGGAACTTTAGATGGTCAGCCCATCACCGTTGTTGGGATTCAAAAAGGACGCAATCTACAGGATAATTTGCAACGGAATTTTGGACAACCTCATCCAGAAGGTTATCGAAAAGCACTTCGCTTGATGAAGCAGGCAGAGAAATTTGGTCGTCCTGTCGTTACGTTTATCAATACAGCCGGTGCTTATCCGGGAGTTGGGGCTGAAGAGCGCGGTCAAGGAGAAGCTATTGCGCGTAATTTGCTAGAGATGAGCGATTTAAAGGTGCCGATTATCGCTATTATTATCGGTGAAGGCGGATCTGGAGGAGCGCTAGCTTTAGCTGTTGCAGACAAGGTCTGGATGCTAGAAAATTCAATTTACGCGGTGCTTAGTCCCGAAGGTTTTGCTTCTATCTTGTGGAAAGACGGCAGTCGTGCTATGGAAGCTGCAGAACTCATGAAAATCACTTCTCATGAGCTTCTTGATATGGGAGTAGTGGACAAGGTGATTCCAGAAGCAAGGCTTAGCAATCAGGATTTATTGTATGCTGTGAAGCAAGAAATAGTTGCTGAATTAGCAAATTTGTCTCAGCTACCACTTGAACAACTTTTAGAAGCACGTTACCAACGATTTCGAAAATACTAATAAAAATCAGAAGTGGATTGGCTTGTACCGTTCACTTCTATTTTTTTATTTTTAAAATACGCTTTTCTGTAATATTTTCTGTTATAATAGAGAATGGACAAAAGGAGAAGAGATGTTTATTATTGATTTTATCTTGCATATTGATGCACACATTTATAATATTGCTCATGCTGTAGGTGGCTGGACGTATTTGATTTTGTTTTTGGTAATTTTTATTGAGACAGCTGCGGTAGTATTTCCATTCCTGCCGGGAGACAGCTTACTTTTTGCTGCAGGCGCTCTATCAGCTAATCCAGCAATGCATTTTAATGTTCTACTTTTTATGCTTCTATTTTTTGTGGGAGCTTTTGCTGGCGATACCTGTAATTTCTTCATTGGCAGAACCTTGGGTTATCGATTTGTACATTATAAATTTTTCAGTAAATTGATAAAAGAAGAAAATATCAAAGAAGCAGAAGTGTATTTTGAAAAACATGGTTCTACTTCTATTATTTTAGGACGCTATATTCCCATTATTCGTACCTTTGTACCATTTGTAGCAGGCATTAGCCAATTCCCAGTTCAGTCTTTTCTGAAACGAGCTTTTATCGCAGCTTTGTCTTGGTCTTTGATTGCGACTGGGGCAGGCTATCTTTTTGGGAATATCCCCTTTGTGAAAACTCATTTTTCAGCGATTATTTTGGGAATTGTCATTGTCACCTTGCTCCCAACTGTGATAAGTGTGGTTCGAAGTGCAATGATTAAAAAGCGAAACAATCAAATGAAGAGATAAGAAAACTCTGAGATGATTTGAAAATCTCAGAGTTTTTATGTTATCTTGGAGCAATCATTTTCACACCGCCCATGTATGGACGAAGTACTTCTGGAATAGTGACGGAGCCGTCTTCATTTTGATAATTTTCAAGAATAGCTGCAACGGTACGACCAACTGCAAGACCGGATCCATTCAAAGTGTGTAGGAGTTTGACCTTGCCATCTGCTTCGTCACGGTAACGGATTTGGGCACGACGAGCTTGGAAATCTTCGGTATTGGAACAGCTAGAAATTTCACGGTAGGTATTCTGTGCTGGAATCCAGACTTCCAAGTCGTAGGTCTTCGCTGCAGAGAAGCCCATATCCCCTGTAGAAAGTGCAACAACGCGGTAAGGAAGATTTAATTTCTGAAGGATATTTTCGGCGTTAGCGGTCATTTTTTCTAATTCTTCATAAGAATGCTCTGGTTTGGCAAATTTGACCATTTCCACTTTGTGGAATTGATGCAAACGAATCAAACCACGGGTGTCACGACCGGCAGAACCAGCTTCAGAACGGAAAGACGGACTCATGGCTGTGAAGTAGATTGGCAAGTCTTTTCCGTCTAAAATTTCCCCACGGTAGTAGTTTGTCAAAGGAACTTCAGCAGTTGGAATGAGAACGTAATTTGTATCGCTCAATTCAAACGTATCTTCTTTGAATTTTGGATATTGACCAGTCCCAAACATAGAATCGTGATTAACCATGTAAGGAGGAATGACTTCTGTGTAGCCCTCTTTTTGATGCTCGTCTAACATGAAATTATAAATAGCGCGTTCTAGACGAGCTCCTAATCCTTTGTAAAAGAGGAAGCGAGCGCCAGTTACTTTTGCCCCGCGTTCCCAGTCGAGAATATCAAGATTTTCCCCAAGATCCCAGTGAGCTTTTACATCAAAGTCAAACACACGTGGCGTCCCCCAACGGCGAACTTCTACATTATCGTCTTCGTCAGCACCTACCGGCACACTATCGTGAGGAATATTTGGCAAAGTCGTTGTAAACTCGGTTAATGTAGCGTCAATTTCTGCTAACTCTGCGTCTAATGCTTTAACTTCAGCAGATAATGTTTGCATGGCAGCAATTTTATCATCAGCATTGTCTTTATTACGTTTCGCTTGGGCAATTTCTGCTGAAACCGTGTTACGCTCTGCTTTTAAATTTTCAACCTTGACCAAGAGTTCACGGCGTTTGCTATCAAACTCTTTCATTTTATCAAGTGTTGCAGCGTCAACGCCACGAGTAGCTAATTTTTTTGCGATGATATCAAAATCTGTGCGAATGCGTTTAATATCTAACATCAGAACCTCCTGAAATAAAAATACACCTATGAAAGTGTTGGAGTGGCAGAGCCACGGTCCCATCCAACTTCACATAAGTGCACTTGATTGTTTATGAAATTAGTATCACGGTAGAATTTCAAGCTAGCTCCCTATCTGCTCACAGCTGCCGCAGACTTTCTGAAAGAGATACTAGATTTACTTATCCGTTTCCTATGATTATACAAGAATTCTTATTTTTTTGCAAATAGATTTTTAAAAAATTGACCAATTGTTTGAATCAGTGTCGGTAATTTAATGACCTTTTCATTGCCGATATGATTTCGAGCATGTTTCAAAATAGTTCCAGCATCTTTTGAAGCGAAAAGGAATTTTCCTTTATTGGTAAAGACTTCAAAATGACGACTAATTCGTTTGCCAGACACATTGGCACCGATTTGATGGATAGTATCCCAAGGGATTTGAATATAGTCTTCGACATTGGCATCTGCATAAAATTCGAGCGCTTTATCTCCAACTAAGAATTTTCCAACTTTTCCTCCAATTCCCAGATAAGAAGTTCCTGTTGTTTGAAAATCAATTTTTGTATTTTGTGACTGTGCCATGTTCAATCCTCGTTTATCTATTATCCTCCCTATTATAGCACATTTATTGTCAATAAAAAAGAAGGCCGAAACCTTCTTTTTGTTATTTACATGATTCCGAAGAAGCGTGCTACAATACCAACGATGAAGAGACCGATGATAATTGTGATTGGTGAAACTTTTTTCTTAAGTAACCACATGCATAGGAATGTAAGAAGAAGCCCCATCAAGCCAGGAATTAAAGCATCTAACTGTCCTTGAAGTGTTTGAGCTTGTATTTTATCAAGTCCAAGACCACTATTTACTTGACCAAGGATATCATGTAATTGTTGACCAGTAACATTTCCTTTAGGGAATTCAATGTAAGCACCTTTAGACAAAGTTTTAGAAGGAAGTCCTACCGTAAAGGCAATATTTACCCAACGTTCAACAAGAACGGCGATGATGAACATACCAAGGATTGAAGCTCCTTTGGTGATGTCTTGAAGGATACCACCTGACATGTCTTTTGTAATTTCAGAACCAGCTTTGTAGCCAAGTTCTTGAGTGTACCATAAGAAGGCCATACGGATAAGATTCCAAAGTACGAAGAAGAGGATTGGCCCCATCACGTTACCTGCCATAGCAAGTGAGGCACCAAGAGCACCGAGGATAGGACGAACGGTAAACCAGAAGACTGGGTCACCGATACCAGCAAGAGGTCCCATCATACCGATTTTAACCCCTTGGATAGCAGTGTTGTCAATTTCAGCCCCGTTAGCCTTTTCTTCTTCAAGGGCGAGTGTCACACCAATTATAGGAGCAGCTACGTATGGGTGAGTATTAAAGAATTCCAAGTGACGTTCAAGAGCCGCAGCACGGTCTTCTTTAGAAGTGTAAAGTTTTTTGATAGCTGGGATAAGTGCGTACGCCCAACCTAAGTTTTGCATCCGTTCATAGTTCCAAGAACCTTGCAAGAAAGTTGAACGCCACCAAACTTTTTGACGATCTGATTTTGATAATTGAATTTTTTCTGTCATGGTATTAGTAGCTCCTTTCTTAGTAGTCTTCTAAAATATCACCAATTGGGTCATTTGATGTAGCAGAACCGCCACCACCATTTCCGCCTTTTTTAGAAAGGTTGATGTAAATCAAGGCAATTGCGACACCAATAGTACCCATAGCAATAAGAGTAAGGTTTGATAAAGCTGCAAGTGCAAAACCGATAGCAAAGAATGGCCATACTTCGCGAGTTGCCATCATGTTGATAACCATCGCGTAACCAACGGCAACGACCATACCACCACCGACAGCCATACCACCTGACAACCAAGCAGGCATAGCATTCAAGACACCTTGAACAACTGATGTTGGAACTGCAAGAAGAAGAGCAGCAGGAATAGCAATACGAAGACCTTGAAGAAGAAGTGCAACTAAGTGAGTACGTTCTACAGCACCGATGTTACCTTCTTTAGCAGCAGCATCAGCACCGTGAACAAGACCTACTGAAATTGTACGAACAATCATTGTAAGGAAGAGACCTGCAACTGCAAGAGGGATAGCAGTTGTATAAGCGAAACTGATACCTTTATCAGTGAAGTCGCCACCTTGTACCATGATGATTGCAGATGCTACAGAAGCAAGTGCAGCATCAGGAGCAACGGCAGCACCAATGTTTGCCCAACCAAGAGCAATCATTTGAAGTGTACCACCAAGGATGACACCTGCTTCCAAGTGTCCTGTTACAAGACCAATCAAGGTACAAGCAACAAGTGGTTGGTGGAATTGAAATTGGTCCAAGATTCCTTCGAGTCCAGCAAGAAAGGCAACGAAGACCACTAAAATCATAGAAATAATTGACATATTCTAAATCCTTTCCATTATTGAACGTTGGCTTTTTTAATTAAGTCAAACAAATCTTTTTTGGAGTCATTTGGCACTTTACGTACGTCAAATTCCACTCCGAGGTCACGCAATTTTTCAAAGGTTGCAACATCGTCTTTGTCCATTGACAAAACGTTATTGACCATTGTTTTACCAGTTGAGTGAGCCATTGAGCCAACATTGAGTGTTTTGATATCGACACCGCCTTCAACAGCACGGAGTGCATCTTGAGGAGTTTCAAAAAGAATCAGTGCATGTGTGTTACCAAAACGAGGGTCTTTTGCTACCGCAATCAATTTGTCAATTGGGACAACATTTGCTTTGACATTACCAGGAGCAGCTTGTTTGATCAACTCTTTACGAAGTTTATCAGCTGATACGGAGTCAGAAGCAACGATGATACGGTCTGCTTTAGAATCTGGTGTCCAAGCAGTTGCAACTTGACCGTGAAGAAGACGTGTATCGATACGAGCAAGATTGATTTTCAACTTGCCGTCGCCGATAACGGTTCCTTCTGGAATAGCAGCTTGAGCAGTTGGTGCAGCCGGTGCACTTGCTACCTCAGCTACAGGATTTAGTTCTTCAGGAAGAGCTTTCACTCCGTCCTTGGCTTCTTTGATGATGTTTGCGGCAACAGCGTCAACGCCAGCATTGGCATCCATCATTCGTTCTGTATAAGCTTGAATCAACATTGGCAGATTCAAACCTGTAATGATCGCGAACTTACGGTCAGGATTTTCACCCATTACGCGGCTAGCTTGGTTAAATGGAGAACCACTCCACAGGTCAGCCAAAACTAGAACTTCATCGTTCGCGTCAAAAGCAGCCACAGCGTCATTGAACTTAGCATACAAATCATCAGGACCTTCATTTGGCATAAAAGTTACAACTTGAACTTTTTCTTGCTCACCAAAAATCATAGAACCTGATTGATGAATACCAGCAGCAAATTCACCATGGCTTGCAATAATGATTCCGATACTCATTATTGTCTTTCCTCCTTATAAAATGTTTGACTTAAGTTTAAGAAAAATTTAAGACTACTTAAGTATAAAACGTTTTCATGAAAAATGCAATAGTTTGAGCTAAAAAAATCAAAATCTTTCATATTTTTGACAGATTGTAAACGGACAAAACTAGCAATTTAAACAATATATTAACCTTGAAAAGCGATTGGAAAAATAATGAAAATTTTGAAAAAATAATTCTATCTACACGAATTATTAAATAAGAAAGAGGAAAATCAATAAAAAATCTAGAAATATTTTAAAT
>NZ_JAKZJH010000014.1:0-22705 GCF_031142795.1 Streptococcus sp. IsoGale021 | reverse complement strand
AAGTTTAAGCTTTTTTAGTTTAAGGTAGCAAAAAAGGATTCCAAATGTTATCAGAATCCTCATTTTTCTTTTATTTCGCAACAATATTCGCCAATTTAGGTGACTTCAATAGCCTGAGAAACTATTGAAGGTTGGGGTTACGGCTAACAGAACCTATTACTTAACAACAATATTAACAAGTTTGTTAGGGACTACAATCACTTTGATGATTTCTTTGCCAGTGATTTCTGACTTAATTTTTTCGTTGGCAAGAGCAAGTTTTTCAAGTTCTTCACGGCTGGAATCTTTTGCTACAACGAGTTTCGCACGAACTTTGCCCTTGATTTGGAGAACAATTTCAATCTCGTCTTCAACGAGTTTTGCTTCATCCCAGGTTGGCCAAAGAACGTATGAAATAGACTCGCCTGATTGTGTCAATCCTTGCCAGAGCTCTTCTGCCAAGTGCGGTGCAAATGGAGCTAGGAGTTGGATCAAGCCTTTTGCATATTCCACATAGAGACGGTCTTCCTTGTTGGCGCTATTAACAAAGACCATGAGCTGGGCAATGGCTGTATTGAACTTGAGTTCTTCAATCTGCTCAGTTACAGCTTTGACTGTCTGGTTGTAGACTTTATCAAGCGCACCACTGTTTTCTGCCACAATTTCCTTGCTAGTCAGCAAGCGGTAAACGCGGTCGAGGAATTTACGCGAGCCTTCAAGACCTTCTTCAGACCATGCGATTGAGGCATCAAGCGGTCCCATGAACATTTCGTACACGCGAAGTGTATCTGCACCATAATGTTCAACCACATCATCAGGGTTCACAACGTTTTTAAGTGATTTAGACATTTTCGCTGGTGCTTGTTCAAGTTCTTCACCAGTTTCAATGTGAAAGAATGAACCGTCACGTTTTTCAACTTTGTCAGTTGCCACAAGTGCACCACGGTGATCGCGGTAGCTTGTTCCCAAAATCATCCCTTGGTTAAAGAGCTTTTGGAATGGTTCCTTGGTTGGAACGATACCTAAATCATAAAGGAATTTATGCCAGAAACGAGCGTAAAGAAGGTGAAGCACAGCGTGTTCTGCACCACCGATGTAAATATCAACTGGTAGCCATTGTTTCAACAATTCTTCATCTGCTAATTTTTCATCGTTGTGTGGATCAATATAGCGCAGATAATACCAGCTGGAACCAGCCCATTGAGGCATAGTATTGGTTTCACGGCGGCCCTTCACCCCGTCTTCACGGGTCACTTCCAGCCAATCGGTCAAGTTAGCAAGTGGGGATTCCCCTGTACCGGAAGGTTTGATGTCTTTGGTTACTGGCAATACAAGTGGTAATTGCTCCTCTGGAACAGCTGTTGTTGTACCGTCTTCCCAATGGATGATTGGGATTGGTTCACCCCAATAACGTTGACGTGAGAAGAGCCAGTCACGCAAGCGGTAAGTCACTTTCTTGTTACCAACGCCTTCTGCTTCAAGCCATTCAACCATTTTGTCAATAGCTTGCGCTTTATCAAGTCCATCTAGGAAACCAGAGTTGATGTGAAGTCCGTCTTCTGTGTAAGCTTCCTCTTCAACATTTCCGCCTTCGAGAACTGGAATGATATCCAAATCGAATTGTTTTGCAAATTCCCAGTCGCGATCATCATGCGCAGGAACTGCCATAATAGCTCCTGTCCCATAGCTAGCAAGCACATAATCGGCAATCCAGATTGGCATTTCTTTACCATTTACTGGGTTAATGGCATAGCTACCAGTCCAAACACCTGTTTTTTCTTTAGCAAGGTCCGTACGAGCAAGGTCAGATTTAAGGCTTGCTTGATGTTTGTAGTCAGCAACTGCTTGCGCTTGTTCTGGTGTTGTAATAGCTTCAACAAGTGGGTGCTCAGGCGCTAAAACAGCGTAAGTCGCACCAAATAATGTATCTGGACGAGTGGTAAAGACGGTGAATTCCTTATCTGTTCCTTTTACTCTGAAGGTGACATTAGCACCAGTTGATTTCCCGATCCAGTTGCGTTGCATATCCTTGATAGACTCTGGCCAGTCAAGGTCATCCAAGTCATTGAGCAAGCGCTCTGCATAGGCCGTGATTTTGAGCATCCATTGGCGCATTGGTTTGCGGACAACTGGATAGCCTCCACGCTCAGAAGTTCCATCAGGAAGGACTTCTTCGTTTGCAATGGCCGTTCCTAGTTCCTCAACCCAGTTTACTGGCACTTCAGCTTCATAGGCCAAACCTTTTTCGTAAAGCTTGGTGAAGATCCACTGCGTCCACTTATAGTAGTTTGGATCTGTCGTGTTAACTTCACGATTCCAGTCATAAGAAAATCCAAGCGCGTTGATTTGGCGTTTGAAGTTGGCAATATTTTCCGCCGTAAATTCTGCTGGGTCATTCCCCGTATCCATCGCGTATTGCTCTGCGGGCAGACCAAAGGCATCCCACCCCATTGGATGAAGGACATTGTAGCCTTGCGCACGTTTGTAACGGCTAAGAATATCCGTTGCTGTATAGCCTTCTGGGTGTCCTACGTGTAATCCAGCCCCTGAAGGATATGGGAACATATCGAGAGCATAGAACTTCGGTTTTGAAGCATCTGTTCCTGTCTTAAATGTATGATGTTTCGCCCAGTAGCCCTGCCACTTAGGCTCAATTTCCTTATGATTGTAAAAACTCATGCTATTTCTCCAATTTTATGATGTTACTATTATACCATTTTCAAGAGATTTTTACAGATGAAATCATGAAGTTTCCATTGATACCTATTACAAAACATACTCTAACTATTTCCTTTTAATTGACCACCAAAATTAAAAGTTGTATAATGCTAGCTGGAGGAAATATCATGGATTTACAAACGATTTTTGCATATGGGTTCATTCTCCTTTTCATCATCACAGAAACGTGGATTAAAAGGAAAACAAAATCAAACAATGAAAATAACTCAGAAGACAAAGGAAGTCGTTACATCATTATTGGTAGTGTTGTTTGTTGTCTTCTATTAATGAATGAACAACTTCTACCTTCTATAGCTCAACTACCACATTTTTTGATCTATATTGGAATTCTCCTTTCTCTAGCCGGCTTTATATTACGTATCTATGCAGTTAATTATCTTGGGAAGAATTTTACACTTGCTGTTCAAACAACAGATAGTCAACAATTGGTAGAAGCAGGTCCCTACTCTATAGTGAGAAATCCTGCCTATACTGGTAGTATCGTATCCATACTTGGCTTGTCAATTGTTTCATTAAATCCTCTCACAATTATTATTTGTCTCATTCTATTGGTAGTTGGTTACAGTATTCGATTAAAGGTAGAAGAAAAAGCCTTACACAATCATTTTGGAAAAGCATATGAAACATACTGTCAAAAGGTTCGCTATCGAATTTTCCCTTATATTTGGTAATTTCATTCAAATATAACATACCTTTCAACTAGATTTGACTGATTACTAAACATGATAAATATTTCTTTAATGAAGGATTGAGTTTTGCGTTATACAAGATTCAATCCTTTTAGTTTGATTTCACTCTGTTTATATCGGATGCCACTATATTGAACTTTGGGATTTCTCCAAAACGATTCTAACCTTCCTTTCATAACATCTCCCAAAAATTTTTACTTTTTCGGAACTATTGATTTAAATCATACCCTTTAACTCAAAATTAGCTCCTAATCGGAGCTAACTTCTATCAATTTTTTATTTCTTCAATCTTCTCACGTCCGAGTTCTCGATAGCTACGGTCGCCAACGACTTGAACCGTAAACTGGCCGTTCTCATATTCAAGAATCGTCACGCTACCATTATCGAGACCATGCGGATGCATGCCATTGATTAGGTACACAATGGTTCCAATGGTCATCCCGTGGCTGACAACAAGGGCATTCCCACCACCTTGTTCTTCCATTTCTTTGGCAATCGATTCAAAGCCTTCCTTAATTCGGCTACTGAGTTTTTCCCAGCCTTCTGCCCAACCAGCAGTATCAACCTCTACCAAGCCTTCTGCCAACTCTGCATAGGCAGTGATTTTAAGCATCCATTGGCGCATTGGTTTGCGGACAACTGGATAGCCACCACGCTCCGATGTCCCATCTGGAAGGACTTCTTCATTGGCGATAGCTGTTCCTAGTTCCTCAACCCAGTTTACTGGTACTTCGGCTTCGTATGCCAAGCCTTTTTCATATAATTTTGTGAAAATCCACTGAGTCCATTTGTAGTAGTTAGGATCCGTTGTATTCACTTCACGATCCCAGTCATATGAGAAACCAAGTGAGTTGATTTGGCGTTTGAAATTGGCAATGTTTTCTGCCGTAAACTCAGCTGGGTCATTTCCTGTGTCCATCGCGTATTGCTCAGCAGGAAGCCCAAAAGCATCCCAGCCCATTGGGTGAAGAACGTTGTAGCCTTGCGCACGTTTGAAACGGCTGAGAATATCAGTCGCCGTGTAGCCTTCTGGGTGTCCTACGTGCAGACCTGCTCCAGATGGGTAAGGAAACATATCCAGCGCATAAAAGTTTGGTTTGTCAGCATCTGTTCCTGTCTTGAAGGTATGATTTTCAGCCCAATAATGTTGCCATTTTTTTCAATTGATTTGTGATTATAAAAAGTCATTGATTCACTCCAATTTTGTGATGTTATTATACCATTTTTAGGCGATTTTAAAAGGCATAATTAGGGAAAGAGGAGACATAATCAAAAAAGAATACTTTACTAACTGGATTTGTTTTCTAGATCATTTTATTGAGAAGTTTTAACTCCATAGCTAAATGGAAAATCCTAAAATATGAAGCCTAGCATTTATTCTACCCTTTTTATTGCAGTCGTTTTAACCACGATGCGTCCAATTCATAGATTTCACCTGCAAATGCCACTGTTGACAGACGGTGTGAAATCATAAAAATCATTCCTTGGCATTCTTCTTTTACAATAGATAGAAACGCCGCTTCGTTGAGCGAATCAAGATTGCTAGTCGGCTCATCAAAGATATAACAATCCGCCTTTTTCGAGAGTGCCCGCATAAGCTCTAAACGCTGTCTTTCTCCAGCTGAAAAGTCACGTTCACCGTCAATAATTGTATCCAAACCATTCGGCAATCTTTCTAGGCACTCTTTTAGTCGGCATCTTTCTGCCAACTTCCAGATACTTTCATCACTAATGTCGTTTCTCCCCAGTAAGAGATTTTCTCTCAAAGATTGGTGAAAAAGCTGAGCTATCTGTGGTACATAGGCAAATGAGGCCTGCAAATGCTGACGATTGATTTCTCTGGCGTCTACACCAGTAAGAAAAACTGAACCAGCATTGCTGTCATACCAACGCATAATGAGCTTCATCAGGGTTGATTTACCACTACCACTCTTACCAATCAAGCCAATAATCTTCCCTTTTTCAAAATGTGCAGAGAAATTATTAAACAGCTTTTGCTGACGATTGTCGTAAGCAAAATCCATATTCTCAATCAGAATATCGTCTAAAGTGACAGCTATTTCCTGACCAGTTTGGACGGGCTCTACCTCATCTAAGAGAGCAAAAACAGTACAACCAGCATTCATAGCACGTTTAAATCCTAAAGGCAGGCGTCCTAATTCTAAAAAAGGAGCAAAAGAGCTAGAAAAAGCAACTAAAACGAGAACCGCTTCCTGCCAAGATAACTGATGATTTTCCACTTGATAGAATGCCAAAAGAGCAACGCTTGTAAGAGACAGTCCCACCACCAAAAAGGTTACCGTTTGCTGTAGATATTGTTTCTGGGTAACCTGTCTTTCCAACTGGTTCACAGTCTGACTTTTGCCCGTCAATTCTGCAAATCGTTCGCGACTCTTGCCAAATTGAGACAAATCGCCCATCGCTTTCAGACTTTCCAAGAAAAAAGAAACATAATTCGAGCGTTCCTGATTTTGCTTCTGCAAAATATCTTGTAAACCGAGAGCAAACATTCTCGGTAAAATAATAGCTAAAATCCCATAAGTCATTAAAGTCACTAAAGCAAACCAAAACGAGAAATATGCAAAATACATTCCCATCAAAAGAGCTGTCAAGAACCCTGTACAAATAGGAGCTATCGTATGTGCAAAAAAGATTTCCAGCGCTTCAATATCTTCACCAATCATCTTGAGCAATTTGCCGCTGTCCTGACGATCCAACTTTGCTGGTGCCAAACGACGAAGCTTCGCAAAAATGAGCTTACGTAAATCCGCCAGAGAATGGAAGGCAACAAAATGCCCGAAATAATGCTCGCCATAACGAAAAGCGCCTCGAGCTAGGGCTAGTCCAATCAGTAAGATCAGACTCCACCAAGCAGGCTGCTGACCATTTAAAACATGAAAACCTAATACAATCACCAGAGTTGGAATTGCCACCGTCGTGACAAAGCCCAGTACCGCAAAGAAAACCGCTAGAGCAATAAAAGGGAGCAAATGGTTCATCACCTGAAAAAGTCTGCTGAGGATAGCACGAGTTGTGTAACGTTTTTTAGTTTCCATGCGTTAATTCCTCCAATTCTTGCTGGGTATTTGCCAATTGGCGGTATTCTTCACTCTGTTCATAGACTTCTGCCGGTGTTCCCAAAACCGTTTTTTCTTTTCCTATAAAGAGAACTCGACTTGCTTTAACGACTTGTTTCATCTTGTGAGTAATCTCAATGACAAGTGCGTCTTGCGCTACCAAATTTAGCAAATCATAGATAGCCACTTCATTGTCTTTATCTACACTGGATGTCACTTCATCAAACAGATAGAGTGAACGCTTGGCCAAGATAGCTCGCACACAAATGATCTGCTGGCGTTGCCCCGGTGATAATTGACTGCCGTTTTCCCCCACAAGAGTATCGAGACCTTGAGGCAGATCTCTTACAAACGCTAAAACGCCTTTTTCAGCCAGCCAGTCCTCTAATTCAACCCGCGACCAATCTACCGCCAACTGTAAATTTTCAAGAATGGATGCGTTTAAAAGAACACTATTTGCTGACACATACATGACTTCCTGATAAATGGTTGATTTGGATAGGCTTTTGATTTCTTTTTCTCCTAAGAAAATGGAACCTCTGTCCGCCTGTCGTTTCCCCAACAACAGCTTGGCTAACGTTGTTTTCCCACGGCCGCTTTCTCCTGCAATGGCTAAGATTTGTCCACGTTTCATTTTAAAGCTTAGATTTTCAAATAATTTTCTATCCGCAAAAGCAAAATCCAAACCATTAACTGTCAATTCACTAAAAGGAGGCAATTCCTGCTGTTCCTCTTTTGCTTCTTTTTCAATTGAGTCCAAAAATCCAAAAATTCGATCAGCCATTTTGGTATTCATCATAACTAAATGCATTCCATAACCAGCTTCACGAATCGGCGTGAAAAACTCAGTCGCAATGAAAACAAAGTAAATCATAGCAAACAGTGATAAGTGCCCTGCTTGTAACATGGAAGCTGCAACGAATCCTGACACGCCAATCCCCAAGTACATGACTGCATCCATGTAGCCAACTGACTGCAGCTGAAATCCTAGAAGTTCCATAGTTGCATCACGAAAATCCTCTGCTTGCGCTGCAAATTCCTTTTCATATTTAGCATCTGCCTGATAAGAATAAAGAGTGTTCAGCCCCTGAAGATCATCTAAAAAGAGATCGCCAACGTCCATATAAGAAGCCCAGTAACGATTCATAATCCTGCGCGAACGCTTCTGCATGAGAATGATAGACATAGGAATCAAAAGCAGCGAAAGAATAAAAATCAAACCGCCAGTAGGGAACAGAAAAAACACAATCACCAACACTGTCAAGCAATTCAAATACGTTCGTAGATTTAAGGGGAGATAATAAGAATAATACGTATCCAAACTGTCAATTCCTTGTGACGCTACCGTCAAAACATCTGCAGCCGTCTTACTATCCTGAAATTCTCCGTCTTTATTTACGAAAGCCTGAAAAAATACTGCTTTTAGTTTGTTGCGAGCAAACTGCGAAGCTACTCCTTGAAAATTTTTCGCCAGAAGCGAAAGCGCAAAACCTAAACAAGAAAAGAAAAACAGCCAAAAAAGAACCGACAAAAAATTCAATGGTGTTCCCTCATATAAATCCGACAAAACTTTTGCTATCAATGCAAAGCTCAAAATCCGCATGATGAATTGAAGCCAAGCTAAAAAAGCCGATAGATAAATCAGTTTCATTTTAGGCTGGATCAGTTCTTTCAAACGAGCAATCAGCTCTTTCTTTCTGCCACGTGATATTTTTTCTTGCTCTTCTGCCATCACTTTCTCCTCATATTCTTTATTCTGTTCTATATTTATTCATTATAACACTCCCAAGTAGAGAAATAAATTAAATTTTCAGTTTTTTTAATTTGTGCAGTCCATGAAAACTTTCCTTCCTTGTGAAATTTATTCATAAGACAAATCAATTAGCCAGCCTCTCTACGCTAAACACACAAAAAACCAGCTGACCATTCCAACTGGTTTTGAATAAAGTGATGCCATTACCAAATAATCACGCGTTCTTCTGGTTTGCGCCACATGCCGTCGCCTTTTTTAACATCAAAAGTCGTAAAGAAATCATCAAAGTTTGGCAATTGTACATTTGTCCGGAGTTTTCCGGGAGCATGCACGTCCACGCTAGCTAACATTTGCATGTATTCTGGACGAGCTTTCATGCGCCAAATACGAGCAAAGTTCGTAAAGAATTCTTCTGCAGAGAAGTCTACTTCTTTCTTAGCGGCTTCCAGTGCTGCCGCAATACCACCTAGATCTGCAATATTCTCTGACACAGTTAATTTCCCATTAACTTTAGCTCCATAAGAATCTTTACCATCAAATTGTTCAATCACTTTTTGAGTACGTTCTTGGAAAGCTTCATAATCTTCTGGCTTCCACCAGTTATTTAGACTTCCGTGTTCGTCAAATGAAGCTCCATTTGAATCAAATGCATGTGAAATTTCATGAGCAATCACCGCACCGATACCGCCATAGTTGGCTGATGAAGATTGATGTAAATCATAAAATGGCGCTTGGAGAATAGCTGCTGGGAACACAATTTGATTTTGCTGTGGGTCATAATATGCATTGACCATATGAGCTGGCATGTGCCATTCACTGCGATCCACTTCCTTGTTCCACTTGCTCCATGTATGCGCAATAGAAATTTTTGCTAAGTTTCGAGCATTCTCAACTAAGCTCAAATTCTCATCAATCACTTTTTTCTCATAGGTTTCTGGCAATTTCTCTGGATAGCCGATATGCGGTGTGATGACATTGAGCTTGACAATCGCTTTGTCACGTGTTTCCTTAGCGAGCCAATCCGCCGTTTCCAGACGCGACTTATAAACATCAATCATAGCAGCAACTTTATGCTCTACATCTGCTTTTGCTTCAGGTGAGAATTTTTCTCCCGCATACCAAAGACCAAGGGCTTGGTTATACGGACCTTGCGCTAGCTGGTAAGCTGCCTTTTCTTTTGGACGGGGTTCTGGGACACCTGAGATAGCGCGTGCATAGATCCCTGAAAGGACACGAATTTCTTCAGTGAGTAAAGAAGTCCATGCTCCAGCCGCAAACAATTTCAATCCTGCATGGATAGCAGCCCAATTATTTTCTGAATAATATTCCGCCGCAAACTCTTTCCAGAAGCGCTCTTGCGGAACAATCACCTTGTCTGGGATTTGTCCCAAAATCTCTGTAAAAATCGCATCAAGTGGCAATTCTGGAGCTAGCTTCGTGAAATCTGCCCAATCATAAGGATGATATAATTTCACATATTCTGAGCTTTCTTCATTTGACAGGACATACTTGGCTAATTTAGCATCCAATTCCAGATATTTATCTAAAATATCTTTTGTTTCTTCTTTCGAAAAGCCAAATTTAGGCAGCAGTTCTTCCTGCATTTTCCGCCAAATTGCCAGCAATTCCTTACCTTTTTCATTTCCTTCTTCATAGTAGGTTGTATCTGGCAAAATGATTCCAGGTGCATCAGCCCAGAGAACATTCATTTGCGCATTCATAAAGTCTGGCGCGACGTCAAAAGTAAAGAAATTTGGCTTTCCAGCCATTTCATATTCAGCAATCTTTCCAGTAAATTCTTTGAAAGAGCCGAGCGCTTTATATTCTTCTACTAGCGGCATTGCCGGAGCAACTCCTGCTTGTTCCCGTCCGTCAAAATCTGCCACCAAACGGTGGTATTTCACAAAATTTTGCAAAATTGGATCTTCTGGAACATCTTGACCTGCTAACCATTTATCAGTTGTTGCTAGCATCAATTTTTCAATATCTTGATCCAAATCCATAAATCCACCTGTCATAGGCTTATCATCAGGAATAACTGCTGTTTTTTCCCATTCACCATTAACATAGTCAAAAAAATCATCTTGTAAACGTGTCATCTTGTTCTCGCTTTCATTGTTTTATCTTAATCCTATCAAAAAAGTTCTGAATAATCAAACTTTTATCAAAAGGGAGTTTTCTGGCAAACCTTGCTTCTGATTTTCTTAAAAAATCTAAAAATTAACTTGACTTAATTTTTATTTTAAGGTATATTAATAGTAGGGGTGTATAAAAATGATACGTATCGAAAATTTAAGTGTCTCTTATCAGGAAACGCTTGCTCTCAATCAGATTTCTTTGGAAATCCAAGGCCCAACTATCATGGGAGTTATTGGTCCCAACGGAGCTGGTAAATCAACCCTTTTAAAAGGAATGTTGGGCATCATTGATCATGTTGGACAAACTTATCTTGATGATAAAGAATTCTCAAAGGTACTTAGCCATGTAGCTTATGTGGAACAAAAAGTTCACATTGACTACAACTTCCCTATCAAAGTGAAAGAGTGTGTGTCTCTTGGACTGTATCCAAAAGTGAAACTCTTCCACAGACTAACAAGCACAGACTGGGACAAGGTGACAAATGCGTTACGCATTGTCGGCTTAGAGGATTATGCTGAACGCCAAATCAGCCAATTGTCAGGAGGGCAATTTCAACGGATCTTGATTGCGCGCTGTCTAGTACAAGAAGCTGACTGTATCTTTCTGGATGAACCATTCGTTGGGATTGATTCAATCAGTGAAGAAATCATCATGACAACGCTACGCAGTCTAAAACAACAAGGAAAAACGATTCTCATTGTTCACCATGACTTAGGAAAAGTCCCACATTACTTTGATCAAGTTTTAATTTTGAATAAAGAACTCATTGCCATTGGGGAAACTTCATCAACTTTCACAGAAGAAAACTTGAAAAAAGCCTATGGCTCTCAGCTTTTTGTGAATGGAGGTCTCTAATATGTTTTCAGAATTTATTGATGGACTACAAAATTTCCATTTTCTACAAAATGCGCTGATTACAGCCATTGTCATCGGGATTGTTGCTGGAGCAGTTGGTTGCTTCATTATCCTAAGAGGCATGTCTTTGATGGGCGATGCCATTTCACATGCGGTCTTGCCGGGAGTTGCACTCTCCTTTATTTTAGGAATCAACTTCTTTATCGGAGCCATTGTTTTTGGACTTTTAGCTTCGGTCATTATTACTTATATTAAAGGAAATTCAATTATCAAAAGTGATACTGCCATTGGAATAACTTTTAGTTCCTTTTTAGCTCTTGGAGTCATTTTGATTGGAGTTGCTAATAGTTCAACCGACCTTTTCCATATTCTTTTTGGAAATATCTTAGCTGTGCAAGACATTGATATGTGGATTACAATCGGTGTCGGAATCGCTGTTCTAATTATTATTGGACTATTCTTCAAAGAATTATTGATTACATCTTTCGATCCACTTCTGGCAAAAGCGATGGGGATGCCAGTCAACTTTTATCATTATCTCTTAATGATTCTCTTGACGCTGGTTGCAGTTACAGCTATGCAAAGCGTGGGAACAATTTTGATTGTTGCTATGCTGATTACACCTGCTGCTACTGCTTATCTTTACGCTAACAGTCTTAAAACGATGATTATCTTGTCTTCTAGCTTGGGGGCAATTGCATCTGTCTTAGGACTTTTCATTGGCTATACCTTTAATGTTGCGGCTGGCTCAAGCATTGTACTGACGTCCGCCATTATCTTTGCCATTAGTTTCTTTATCGCTCCAAAACAACGATTTAACAAACTTAAAAACAAACCCAAGCTAAAATAAAGTTAGTATTAAATTTATCAAAGGAGAACCTTATATGAAAAAATTAGGTTTTGTCGCCGTTCTATTTTTGGCTGTCGTAGGACTCTTTGCCTGCGCTGGTCAGAAAGGAACATCTACTAAGAATTCAAAATTGAATGTTGTTGCTACCAACTCGATCATTGCTGATATTACAAAAAATATCGCTGGTGATAAAATCAATCTGCACAGCATTGTTCCAGTTGGAAAAGACCCACATGAATACGAACCATTACCAGACGATGTCAAGAAAACTTCTAATGCTGATTTAATCTTCTATAATGGTATCAATCTTGAAACAGGTGGAAATGCTTGGTTTACAAAATTAGTTAAAAATGCGAAAAAGACTGAAAACAAAGATTACTATGCTGTAAGTGACGGTGTTGAGGTCATTTATCTTGAAGGTCAGAATGAAAAAGGAAAAGAAGATCCACACGCTTGGCTCAATCTTGAAAACGGAATTATCTATGCAAAAAATATTGCAAAACGTTTGATTGAAAAAGATCCTAAGAATAAAGAAACTTACGAAAAGAACTTGAAAGCCTATACTGCGAAACTTGAAGCATTGGACAAGGAAGCAAAAGCAAAATTCAACAACATTCCTGCTGAAAAGAAAATGATTGTTACCAGTGAAGGTTGCTTCAAATACTTCTCTAAAGCCTACGGCGTGCCTTCTGCTTACATTTGGGAAATCAACACCGAAGAAGAAGGAACTCCAGACCAAATCAAAACACTAGTTGAAAAACTTCGTAAAACAAAAGTCCCTTCACTCTTTGTCGAAAGTAGTGTCGATGAACGTCCAATGAAGACCGTTTCAAAAGATACAAAGATTCCAATTTATGCTAAAATTTTCACTGACTCAGTCGCCGAAAAAGGAGAAAAAGGCGATAGCTACTATGACATGATGAAATGGAACTTAGATAAGATTTCAGAAGGTCTTAGTAAATAAGAAATGGAAAAAGGAGCCGGAATTGATTGCCAGTTCCTTTTTACTTAAAATTCTTCTTGAATAATAAGCCTTACATTCTCTGAAACAAGCGGTTATCGGCTGTATTCTTAAGTTATTTTTGATATACTAGTAAGATAAGGAGTAAAAGGACAACATGACCCCAAACAAAGAAGATTACCTCAAATGTATTTATGAGATCGGTACGCATACTCAAAAAATTACAAATAAAGAAATCGCGGCCCAAATGCAGGTGTCTCCCCCTGCTGTCACAGAAATGATTAAAAAGATGATTGCTGAAAAATTAATTATAAAAGATAAGATTAAGGGCTATTTATTGACCAGGCTTGGTCTCCACCTTGTCTCTGAACTATATCGCAAACATCGCTTAATTGAATATTTTCTGGTACACAATCTACAATACACCACAACAGATCAAATCCACGAGGAAGCGGAAGTTTTAGAACACACCGTTTCAGAATTATTTGTCGAGCGTTTAGAAAAAATGCTAGGTTACCCAGAAACCTGCCCCCACGGCGGAACCATTCCTGCAAAAGGTGAATTACTAGTTGAAAAGTATCAACTAACATTGGATCAAGTTGAAAATGCTGGGACCTATCGCTTAGCACGAGTTCACGATGAATTTGAATTATTAAAATATTTGGAAAAACACGATTTACATCTGGGAGATACGCTGATTCTGGAGCAATACGATCCTTACGCTCAACTGTATGCGCTCAAGGTCAATGGAAAAGAGCTGCAAGTCAACTCTGTTATCGCTCAACAGCTTTATGTGGAAAAAATATAAAAGGAAGTCAAAGCTGATAACATCAACACATTAGAGACTGCTCAATGCGTATTGAGTTCTATCCTAGAAAGCAAACAAGTCTGGAACAGTTTTGTCCAGACTCGTTTTTATTTATCATTTTCTCAACGATTCTTCGTATCTAACACAATCGTCACCGGTCCGTCATTGACTAACTCAACCTGCATATCAGCTGCGAAAACACCTGTTTTAACAGCTATTTCTCGACCTAGCAATTCGTTAAAATCATCATATAATTGACTAGCCAAGTCTGGTTGCGCAGCGCCTGTAAAAGCTGGGCGATTGCCTTTTTTTGTATCTGCGTAAAGGGTAAATTGAGAAATAGAAAGAATTTCTCCATTTACGTCTTTGACGGACAAGTTCATCTTGCCTTCATCATCTGAAAAAATCCGCATATTGGCAATTTTTCTCGCTGCATACGCCACATCTTCTTGAGCATCATCTGGAGCAACACCGACTAGCAACAGCAGCCCTTGCTGAATTTGATTATAAAGTTCGCTATCAATCGATACCGAAGCCCGCTTCACACGCTGAATCACTATTTTCATTTTGAACTTTCTAATTTCTGTTACATTTTGTGAGTAAATTTACAAGAACGCAATTCCAGCAAAACATTTCCGCTCTGTTGTCCTCACTTAGCCGTTTGTCCGTTTGACAGAATAAACTTCTGGCACGCTCTTAATCTTATCTACAACTGTCGTGAGCATAGATAAATTAGCGATTCCGAAAGAAACATGGATGTTTGCAAATTTCATATCCTTCGTTGGCTGTGCATTGACAGTAGAAATATTTTTGGTTGTATTGGACAAGACTTGTAGCACATCGTTCAAAAGACCTGCTCGATTCAAACCATAAATATCAATGTGTGCTGTATATTCTTTCGTAGAGGTATTTTCTTCCCATTCGACATCAATCAAACGCTGCTCATAATTTTCCTGCGCCCGCAGATTCATACAGTCCTTACGGTGAATTGCTACCCCACGACCTTTGGTAATGTACCCGACAATCTCGTCACCAGGAACTGGATTACAGCATTTGGCAATCCGTATCAAAAGCCCCGACGCACCTTGGATAATAACGCCGCCCTCATGCTTGACTTTCAGCGTTTCTTTATTCTCCCGTTTCACTTCGCCGCCCTTGACAAGCTCTTCTGCTTCAGCTCTCGCTTTAGCGCGTTCTTCCTCACGGCGTTCTTTTTCTGTCAAACGGTTAAAAATAGAAATCGCACCAATCTCACCAAAACCAATTGCCGCAAAAAGAGCTTCTTCTGTTTTGTAGCTCGTTTTTTGCAGGACTTCTTCCATGTGCTTTTTGTCCATGTATTTATTGGCTACATAGCCATGTTCTTGGAATTGTACCTGTAAAAGTTCGCGCCCTTTAGAAATGGACAATTCCTTGTCTTGGTTTTTGAAAAATTGACGAATCTTATTGCGTGCCTTGCTTGTTTTTACAACATTTATCCAGTCACGGCTTGGTCCAAAGGAATTGGAACTGGTGATAATCTCGACCTGATCCCCTGTTTTTAACTTCGTAGTCAGTGGCACCATGCGACCATTTACCTTGGCACCGACCGCTTTTTCACCAACTTTGGTATGGATTTCATAAGCAAAATCAATCGGTCCAGAGTCTTTTGGCAACGAGCGGACAGCTCCGTCCGGTGTAAAGACATAGATTTCCTCAGCCAGGTAATTTTCTTTGACAGAATCCACAAAATCTTGCGCATCATTAGACTGGTCTTGGAGTTCCATCATCTCCTTGATCCAGTTCATTCCAATCGCAGATTCTTTGCTATCAACTTGACCTTTAATGCCTTTTTTATAAGCCCAGTGAGCGGCAACCCCGTATTCAGCCACTTCGTGCATCTCTTTCGTCCGAATTTGAAACTCAATCGGACCTTTAGGTCCATAAACGGTAGTGTGGATAGACTGATAACCGTTCGCTTTACGATTGGCAATATAATCTTTAAAACGTCCGGGCATTGGTCGCCAAAGTTCATGAATGTAACCAAGCATGGCATACACATCACTTTGCGTATCTAAAATGCAGCGAATAGCAATCAAGTCATAAATTTCATCAAAACGCTTTTTCTTGTCCTGCATTTTCCGATAAATCGAATAAATATGCTTTGGACGACCGTAAATTTCCCCATGAAGATTACGCTCAGACGCATAGGTTTCAATCTTATGAACCACGTCGTCCACTAATTCCTCACGTTCCCGACGCTTTTCCTTCATCAGGTGGGAAATCTTATAAAATTCTGTCGGATTCAAATATCGAAAAGCTAAATCTTCCAGTTCCCATTTGACGCTCGAAATCCCCAAGCGATGAGCCAATGGAGCATAAATTTCCATGGTTTCACGTGAGATACGTTCCTGCTTGTCTTTGCGCAGGTGCTTGAGCGTTCGCATATTGTGCAAACGATCCGCCAGCTTGACCAAAATGACACGGATATCCTTGGACATCGCCATTAGCATTTTGCGGTGGTTTTCAGCCAACTGTTCCTCGTGAGACATATACTTGACTTTACCAAGTTTGGTCACACCATCTACAATCACGCGCACATCATGTCCAAATTCGCCTTCCAAATCGTCCAAAGTTGCAGCGGTGTCTTCTACAACATCATGTAAAAAACCGCAAGCGACACTGACCGCATCTAGCTTCAACTTCGCTAAAATCCCTGCTACTTGGATTGGATGGATAATATAAGGCTCCCCTGATTGGCGAAATTGCCCTCTATGTCGATCTACTGCATAGAATAGAGCTTTTTGAACCAAGACAATATCTTCTGATGATAAATACTTTCTAGTAAGAGCGACCACTTGATCGCCTGTTAAATTCACTTCTTTTGGCATGTTCTCTCTCCAGTTCTTCCTACCATTTTATCACTTTTAAGGCAATATGAAAACAAGGAAACACAGAAGAATGCAAAGCTTCTGTGAGAAATGGCCGATTTTTTTCAAACTGCGATTACATATAAGCCATATCCAGTAAATAGTAATTACTCCAAGTTTAGAAAAAGCCCGCCTTTATATAGGCGGGCTGTGATGGAAGAGGTGATGCTTTTCTGCATGTAGCATATCTCCGATAAATTCAACATAAGCATAAATGAGATAGCAAGCTGATACAACACCTAAAATAGCAATAAACAGCTCAAATAAGGTAGATAAAGACATGATGAACCTCCTCTCCTTACCAAGCAAAAGCAGTTTTCGCAATCTAGCCAGCAGATTTGTTTCCGTGTTTCCATCCTTTCTAGCTAAACTAGATATTTCACTTATATTATACCAAAGTTAGGAGTTAAGAACAATAGAAATGAGAGCTATTAAAGCTACTTTTTCCTACTGTATCAATTCTGTCAAAACACTAACTGCACTTAATGCGTAAAGTGGAGCTGTCTCTGTCCGCAAGATACGTGGACCTAGCCCTACAAGTATAGCTCCTGCTTCTTCCAATGTAGTAATTTCTGCTGGAGACAGACCGCCTTCTGGCCCAAAGACAAATAAAATCCAACTTCCTGTTTCGAGTCCTGTCACAGCCTTGACCAAAGCAGCAGACTCCCCCTCTTTGGCAGATTCCTCATAAGCTACAATGACGCGGTCAAACTGGCGCAAACAATCTAAAAAGTCAATTTTCTTCTCAAAAAGTCGGACTTCTGGTACCCGATTGCGTTTGCTCTGCTCGGCTGCTCCCAAAACAATCTTTTCAAGTTTTTCTGCCTTTTTTGCTAATTTCTTACCGTCCCACTTGGCTACAGACCAGTCTGCTGGAAAAGCCCAGATAGCAGCTGCTCCCAGTTCTGTCGTTTTCTGAGCCACCCATTCCAGCCTGTCTCCCTTGGGAAAGCCAGAAGCAACCGTCACATGAAGCGGCAGCTCCGCGTTATCTGGAAATGCTTCTACCAGATTCAACACGTGGCGCTCCCTATCCGCAACTCTTGCTAGACGTTTAATGCCATCTTCAAAAACCAGCACCACTTCATCATCTTCTACCAAACGCATGACAGAAAACATATGCTTAAGGGTATCTTTATCTCTGATAATGACAGGATTTTCAACCTGTCCCTTCACAAAATACTGCTGCATCTAGCCTCCTATCACTCCTGAAATCTCCTTGGTTTTCTTAAAGACACAGGCATTCCACTCGCCCTGAATCATGTGGGTCTCAAGGAAAAATCCAGCAGTTTCTGCCGACTCCCGCACCAGATTCCATTTCTCAGAGATAATCCCGCTCATAATCAGATAGCCCTCATCCTTAAGCAAACGGTAAGCATCGTCCGTCAGATTTACCAAAATATCCGCCAGAATATTAGCTACAATGACATCCGCCTCGATGTCAACGCCTTTGAGAAGGTCGCCAGCTGCCACATGAATATTTTCAGTCCCAGCATTCAAGGCAATATTTTCCTGAGCAACACGGACAGCCACATCGTCCAAGTCATAGGCATAGAGATCCTTAGCGCCCAAGAGAGAGCTAGCAATGGAGAGGACACCACTTCCTGTGCCTACATCCAGCACCGTTTCTCCGCCCCGCAAGACCTGCTCCAAAGCAAAGAGACTCATCTTGGTGGTCGGATGAGTGCCCGTTCCAAAAGCCATACCGGGATCTAGCTTGATGACTTTCTCACTCGGACCAGCCTCATAGTCCGTCCATGACGGCACGATGGTCAAGTCATGGGTAATGCGAGCTGGCTCAAAGTATTTCTTCCAGTTGTCCGCCCAGTCCTCCTCAGCTAGCTCCTGCCGAGTCAGCTGAATATCTCCTGTCTCCAAGCCGAAGCCATCCAGCTCAGCCAGGCGCGCATTGACCTGATCCGCAATGGCCTCTATATCCACCGAATCCGGGTAGTAGCCAGTAATCCGGACCCGTTCGCTCTGCTCAACTTCTGGAAAAAGTTCACCATACTGGTCAACCTGCCCCAGATAGTCTGCGCTGTCATCGATAGCCACACCCTGACTGCCCAGCTCAATCAGAACATTAGAGGCCGCTTCCTCCGCCTCACGCTTCACTTCAATCGTGAATTCCTGCCAAATTTCCATGTTATTTTCCTTCTCCATAAATTTGTTTCAAAACACTGTCCAATTCTTCTATTTTGCCTGTCATATCCTGTTGTTTTTGTTCCTTTTCTTTGTCTTTTTGATAAACTATACAACTAGATAACAACGCAATGACTAAGGAAAAGGCATAGAGAAAATGTTTTGACTCAGTTCCTATGAATTTAATAACAAATATTTTAATATTGAATAATGGAATATTAAGTAATTTAATTTTAAGTAACTCATTCCCAGCAATTTTTTCAAACAATCCGATCACTATAATCAAAATAAACAGTAAAGAAAATAAAAGTAAGACAGGTTTAATCCAAAGTGTTGCACTATATCCATTTTTATTTCCCTGAAAGTCTTTACCATTTTGTGCCATTTTAAATTCCTCCTTAATTAATTCAATATACTTATAGTAAACTTCTGCTACTATAGGATTATAGGTTTTATTTTTATTTCTTTTACCGATAAAAAGATATTCTTTAGGTCCCATGGAACTTATATTTTCATAATGATATTTAAGTAAGAACATGGCAAAGAGACGTACAATCTTAGTATCAAAAGCCCTTAATTTATTTTCCTTTAACTCCTCTATCTCTATACACTGAGTGTTCAATTCTTTTATCTTTTTAGTATTTTCCCAAGACTTTTTTTCTTCCACCTGATACTTGCCACTAAGAATATAATCATCTAAATGTTTAGTCATAACATTACTAAACCAAGCAAAAGAATATTCTTCAACCGCTTTATCTTGTGGTAAAAACCTCAATGTTGCTCGTACCGTCTGTGCATGATCAAGAGTTAACTCATAGGTAGATGCGACTTCAAATAATTTTTTACGCCATTCAGATTTAGAATCCAGCGAATCACTTAAATCACGATTTGAAACCAAATACGCTACAAAAGCTGCAACCAACGCTGCTATAACGGCAGCTATACCTTCATTCATAGTTCTCCCTCCAAATAATCTCCCAATCTACTTTTCAACTGCGGGATGACGATTTCATCCGCTAATAATTCTTCTATATTTACCAATTTGTAGCCCTGTCCTTCGTCACCAAAGACAATCTGATCTATCAGTTCTTGACAGATAGAAGCCACCATGAAAACAGAAACTTTCTCAGGATGAACAAATCCCTGATAACATTTGACCCATGTAATGGAATCCTCCACGAGTTCAATACCTAGCTCCTCAAAGACTTCTCTTTTAATGCACTCAAAAGGCGTCTCGTCCTTTTCTCTCCCACCGCCAGGAAAATCCCACATATTGGGATAAGGAATAGTGGGAATATCGTCTCTTAAAATGGTTAAAATTGTATCACCATGCAGCAAAGCAATTTTACAACCTGAAAAATCAAACGTTTGATACAAAACAGTCATATCACTCATTCTTCCCTACCTCCGTAAAATCAGTGTTCTTCTTGGACATGCTTGTATTTCAGTATCTCGGATAAGGATAAAAGTCCGTCTCTTTCAAATCTGCTCTGGCTTTTTCAAAAGCTTTATTATTCCAGACAATTTCAAATTCTTCTGCCACTGGATCTGCTAGGAAGTCCATGAGAGCATCTAACCCTTCTTCGGCCGTCTGCTTCAAAAAGTCCACAAAGTAGGTCAGGAATTCACGAGACAAACCTTTCTTTGGCTCATAAGGGACAACTGTTAGATAATCCTCTATTTCAAAGTGAGACTTAGCAGGATTATAAAAGAGAACGCTTTCTTCAAAGAAAACATCTTCTGCACTACTTTCCCCATCTATATCTAAAAGTTCTATGCTATTTGCATTTTGCACTTCTAAGAGAAATGACAGCTCTACTGCATGGTTTTTCTTGTCCCAATTGATTTCATAGTCAAATGGAAAGCTTTTCTCCATTTCTTTATCTAATATATCCAAAAATCCATACTTCGCCATAGCCAGCCTCTCTCTAATCCTTTAAAATGTGTTAAAATAGATACAACTATAGTAACATAAATCAGAACAGTTGAAAAGAATACCAGTAAGGAGGAAAATGTATGCCAGAAAATTTAGCGATTCGCATGCGACCTAAAAATATCGATCAGGTCATCGGTCAAAAACATCTGGTCGGTGAAGGAAAAATCATTCGCCGCATGGTGGAAGCCAATCGCCTGTCTTCTATGATTCTCTATGGTCCGCCAGGAATTGGCAAGACTTCAATTGCCTCGGCCATTGCAGGAACTACCAAATTTGCTTTTCGGACCTTTAATGCTACCGTTGATAGTAAGAAGCGCCTGCAAGAGATTGCAGAAGAAGCCAAATTTTCTGGTGGTCTGGTGCTGCTTTTAGATGAGATTCACCGCTTGGATAAGACCAAACAAGACTTCCTCCTACCGCTCTTAGAAAACGGTCTGGTCATCATGATTGGTGCCACGACGGAAAATCCTTTCTTCTCTGTCACTCCTGCCATTCGCAGCCGCGTTCAGATTTTTGAGCTGGAACCCCTCAGTAATGATGATATTCGAACAGCCATTCAGCTAGCCTTGACAGACAAGGAGCGAGGATTTGATTTTCCAGTGGAGCTAGACGAGGAGGCTCTCGACTTTATAGCCGTCTCCACCAATGGAGACCTGCGCTCCGCCTACAATTCACTGGACTTAGCCGTACTCTCTACTCCAGAAGATGACAAGGGCATCCGCCACATCACGCTCGATGTGATGGAAAACAGCCTGCAAAAGAGCTACATTACTATGGACAAGGACGGAGACGGTCACTATGATGTCCTATCCGCCCTGCAAAAGTCTATCCGTGGGTCTGATGTTAATGCCAGCCTCCATTATGCAGCTCGCTTGATTGAAGCTGGAGACCTTTCCAGTCTCGCACGACGTCTGACGGTCATTGCTTATGAGGACATTGGTCTGGCAAATCCCGATGCTCAGATTCATACAGTGACTGCACTTGAAGCCGCTCAGAAAATCGGCTTCCCCGAAGCTCGCATCCTCATTGCCAATATTGTCATTGACCTAGCGCTTTCTCCTAAGTCTAATTCTGCCATAGTAGCTATAGATAAAGCTCTTTCTGATTTGCGCCAAAATGGGAACTTGCCTATCCCCCGTCATCTACGAGACGGTCACTACGCTGGCAGCAAGGAGCTGGGAAATGCACAAAATTACAAATATCCACATAATTATCCTGGTAACTGGGTGCAGCAAGACTATCTTCCTAAAAAAATAAAAAATGCTGATTATTTCACTCCAAATGAAAATGGAAAGTACGAACGAGCCCTTGGCATGACTAAAAATAAGATTGATCAATTGAAAAATAACTAAAAAATCATGGTATCGTTTGCAAAAAATCAATTTTTTCTCTTGAATTTTTTCAAAATTGTGGTATCATAATTATAGAAACGCTGTGGTGTACGACTTCACACTTAAGTGTTGACCGACTATTTTTTGTATTATTAGGGAAACAAAAGACTTCTAACAGCTTGCAGGCCGTTTCACGCGGAAGCAGCTTCAGTTAGAGCGAGTTGCCCACCTGCTTAATTGTGCGGGTTCAATACAAATCGTGAAGGTCCGGCACCAATACAGCTTTTTCTGTTGCCTCCTTAGCTCAGTTGGTAGAGCAGTGGACTCTTAATCCATGGGTCACAGGTTCGAGCCCTGTAGGGGGCATAATAAAATTTAAGTAGAAAGCCTATATGATAGGCTTTTTTGTTGTTCTCACTTATAATCTTGGCTCTTTGTCAACTGTAGTGGGTCGATGTCAGCTAAGATTTAGAGAGGACGAGATTCGTTCTCTCTCTTTTGATGTTCAAAGCGATGAGAATGCGTTTCTTAAAGTTA
>NZ_JAKZJH010000013.1:0-26439 GCF_031142795.1 Streptococcus sp. IsoGale021 | reverse complement strand
CACAAAACATTACACTAAATCATTGATGACAATTTGGTAACACAAAGTCAAATCTGTCAGGTCTTTTAGCTGTAAGCCCGTCAATTCTTCCCATTTATCGATGTGATACTGTAAAGTATTCCGATGAATATACAACTGTTGGGCAGCTTTTGTCACAACTGCCGTGTTTTCCCACAAAGCTGCAATAATATCAACGAGCTGATCTTGACTTTCAATCAATTGATGAAGTTTTTTCGTTAAAATTGGCAATATGAAATCCTTTTGACCAATCCCCCACAAAAAGAGTTGAGAAAAAGAATGCACATTGGAATGTTGAACCTGCTCCCACCATTTGACAAAAAGAGCATTTTCCGCTTGAAAAAGTTCTGGATAACTTTCTTCAAAAATTAGAGGCCAAATTTGCCCGATTTGAATCGTCAGAGTTAAGCTAAAGTCATATTCGATAGCCGATAAAGTATCACGGAGAACATCTTTTACAGGGACTAATTGCGTTTGATCCAGCACAAAGATGTAATCCTGAGAGGACAGCTGAAAATCTGCTATTCTATTGGGCAGTATGGTTCGCATCATTTCCAACCAAGACCCAATCGTTTCCTTTTCATAATGGAATAAATGACAATGGACGAACTGTAGCTTTTGAACGTTTTGAGGCATTTTGCCACGGTTATGAACCAAATAATCATACCAAGGTCCACCATCAAATGCAGAGTCTTTCCCAGTCAGTAAAGAAATAAGTTCTTGCTCTCGCTCTGTCAGACTGCTTTTTTTTAATAACAACCATTGATTACTTGAAATGGGAATTGCCACTTCATCCTCTTTTGCATTTGGATTGGATTGAAGCCTCCCTTGAGGAAACCACTCTAAAAGATCAGTTTTTGTCATGATGTGCGCCCTCCACTCTCACAATACACCAATCAATCAGCTCTTCTAAACGCTTGATTTGATCGGTCATGTGTAAATATCCCAGAACGGCTTCAAAACCTGTCGACATACGATAGGTTACAATATCTGCGTTTTTAGCTTTAGTATGGCTATTGGCATTGCGTCCACGCTTATAAATGTCTTCTTCCTTTTCTGTCAGAATTTTTTCTTCCAACATTTGCGAAATGAGATTAGCTTGCGCACGAGCCGACACATACTTGGTTGCTTCTCTGTGTAACTGGTTCGGTTTTGTCAAGCCTTGGAAAATCAAGTGACGGCGGATATAAGTTGAGTAGATAGCATCGCCTTCAAAAGCCAAGGCAATACCATTTATAAGATTGACATCAATCACGGATCCACCTCACTCCGTCCTTGGTATCTAAAAGCTTGATCCCTTTAGCTGCCAATTCATCACGGATTTTATCAGCTGCTGCAAAGTCCTTGGCAACACGCGCAGATTGGCGCTGCTCAATCAAGGCTTCAATATCCGCATCCAGTACTTCTGCTGTAAAGACAATACCAAAAACTTGCAGAAGCTCAGCAAAAGCGCTTTTCACCTCTTGATTGTAGTGACCGGAATTAATCCACTTAGCTAGTTCGAAAACGACTGTAATGCCATTTGCTGCATTGAAATCTTCATCCATAGCAGTGGTGAATTTATCCAGAAAAACCTGCAAGTCTGTCAGATCGACCGTTCCCGTAAAGGGTTGCTCGTAAGTATTTTTCAGATATTTCAGATTTACTTCCGCATCGTGAACGGCTTTTTCTGTAAAATTGATAGGCTTGCGGTAGTGCTGAGTCGCAAAAAAGAAACGCAAGACTTGTCCGTCAATGGTTTTAAGGGCATCGTGGACGGTAATGAAGTTACCCAGAGACTTAGACATCTTGACATCATCAATATTGACAAAGCCATTGTGCATCCAGTAGTTGGCAAAAGTCTTTCCAGTTTTAGCCTCTGATTGAGCGATTTCATTAGTATGGTGCGGAAATTCTAAATCAGCTCCACCGCCATGAATATCAATCGTATCTCCCAGAATTTCTGTCGCCATGACGGAACATTCGATATGCCAGCCTGGACGACCAGGTCCCCAAGGGCTATCCCAGAAGATTTCACCGGGCTTAGCAGCCTTCCAAAGAGCAAAGTCAACAGGATTTTCCTTGCGGGCCGTTTCTTTATCTGTCCGACCAGAAGCTCCAAGCTCTAAGTCTGCTAGGGTTTTATTGGCTAACTTAGCGTAATTAGGGGACTTTTCAACCCGAAAGTAAACATCCCCTTCTGACTCATAGGCAAATCCTTTGTCCACCAAGACTTGTACAAAATCAATGATGTCCGTCATATAATCCACTACGCGCGGGTGCCGGGTCGCTGGTTGAACCCCCAGCGCCGTCACATCTTCCCGAAAAGCAGCAATGTACTTGTCTGCCACTTCCTGAGGTGTGATCCCCTCTTCTTTAGCTCGATTGATAATTTTATCATCCACATCGGTGAAATTGGATATATAGTTGACTTCAAAGCCTTGATACTCAAAATAACGGCGAATCGTATCAAAAGCTACTGTTGAGCGAGCATTGCCGACATGGATATAGTTATAAACTGTCGGACCACAGACATACATCTTGACCTTGCCTTCCTCCAGAGGGACAAAATCACGCAGACTGCGGGTCATAGTATCATAAATTTTGATCATATTCTAACTTCATTCTTTCTGTTAAGTGGAAACTAACTTTTGGTTCCAGTGCTATTTTTGAGAATAGTATCTACAGCTTAGACGAATAATAACTTTCTTCGCGGATTTCTTCTAAATTCTTGATCGTTGGAGCATCTTTTTGCCCGTGAACTCGGACAATTTTAGCTGGAATCCCAACAACAGTCACATCACTTGGCACGTCTGCTACCACAACCGCACCCGCTCCGACTTTGGCATTTTCACCAATTTCAATCGGACCAATTAGCTGCGCATGAGCTGAAATAAGCGCACCTTGACGAACCGTCGGATGACGTTTCCCACAATCTTTCCCTGTTCCTCCAAGAGTGACACCATGATAGAGCATCACTCCTTTTTCTACAATGGCCGTCTCGCCAATCACTAAACCACTCCCGTGGTCAATAAAGACACCTGAAGCAATCTGTGCCCCCGGATGAATCTCAATCTGAGTCCAAAAGCGCCAAAATTGGCTATGCATCCGAGCTAAAAGTTTACATCCATGATCCCACAGAAAGTGAGAAAGTCGGTGAGCAGCCAAAGCCTTAATCCCAGGATAAGTCAACAGCACCTCAAGTGAGGAGCGAGCTGCCGGATCATTTTCTTTCACAATCGCTATCGTCTCTTTCCACCAACCCATGATGACTCCTTTCTAGCTTTAGACTGAAGGCAAATACTTAGCTACCTTTCTAGTCTTGTGCCTTTTCTTCTCGAACAACTTTATGCTCTTTATGTGTTTTATGATGATGTTTTTTTGCTTTCTCTTCTTTAGGAGGACGTGGTAGAAGAGCTTTCATAGAAGCGTCCACACGACCTTTTTCATCAATCTTAATAACTTTGACATCTACTTCATCACCAAGTTGCACCAAATCTTCAACCTTATTGGTACGCGTCCAAGCCATTTCAGAGATGTGCACCAAGGCGTCTGTCTTGTCAAAGAGATTGACAAAAGCACCGAATTTCTCAATCCGAACAACTTTTGCATGATACACTTCATCTACTTTTGCTTCACGCACAAGCGCTGTAATGATTTCTTTGGCACGGTTAATCGCATCTTGATCGCTAGAGTAAATAGAAACATTTCCTTCTTCGTCAATATCAATCTTGACACCTGTTTCTGCGATAATCTTGTCAATCGTTTCACCGCCTTTACCGATGACAATCTTAATTTTATCAACATCAATCTTGATTGTATCAATTTTTGGAGCGGTTGGTGCGAGTTCTGGACGAGGAGCTGGAATTGTCCGCTCAATCAAGTCTAAAATTTCAAAACGCGCTTTCTTAGCTTGAGCCAATGCTTCTTGCAGGATTTCAGCGGTAATTCCTTCAATCTTTATATCCATTTGAAGAGCAGTAATCCCTTCACGTGTACCAGCCACCTTGAAATCCATATCTCCGAAATGATCTTCCAGACCTTGAATATCTGTTAAAATCGTATAATTGCTGCCGTCAGAAATGAGCCCCATAGCAATTCCCGCTACTGGTGCTTTAATGGGTACCCCACCAGCCATGAGAGCCAGCGTCCCAGCACAAATTGAGGCCTGTGAAGAGGAACCATTTGATTCGAGGACTTCTGCCACCAAGCGGATAGCATAAGGAAACTCTTCCAAACTTGGTAATACTTGCGCAAGCGCACGTTCGCCGAGGGCTCCATGACCGATTTCACGACGACCTGGTGCACCATAACGACCCGTTTCTCCTACAGAGTATTGTGGAAAGTTGTAGTGGTGCATAAAGCGTTTCTTGTATTCTGGATCTAAACCGTCAACGATTTGTGTTTCGCCCATCGGTGCCAATGTCAAGACAGACAAAGCCTGAGTTTGTCCACGAGTAAAGAGACCAGAACCATGCACTCGTGGCAGATAGTCAATTTCAGCATCCAATGGACGAATTTCATCTACCTTACGACCATCTGGACGAATCTTGTCCTCAGTAATTAAACGCCGTACTTCTGCATGTTCCATTTGCTCTAAAATTTCAGCCACATCACGCATGATGCGGTCAAATTCTTCGTGGTCAGCATATTTTTCTTCGTAAAGGGCTATTACTTCGTCTTTGACTGCTTGCGTTGCGGCTTCACGAGCTAATTTTTCTTCTACCTGAACGGCTTTTTGAAGATCAGCATTATAGCCGGCTACAATTTCTGTTTGCAATTCTTCATCAACACGAAGAAGCTCAACTTCTGCTTTTTCTTTTCCAACTACTGCCACGATTTCTTCTTGGAAAGCAATCAATTCCTTAACTGCTTCGTGACCTTTCAGAAGGGCTTCCAACATCAGCTCTTCTGATAATTCTTTGGCACCAGACTCCACCATGTTAATCGCTTCTTTAGTTCCTGCAACAGTTAATTCCAATAACGAAGCTTCTTTTTGTTCTTGACTTGGATTGATAACCAATTCTCCATTAATATAGCCAACTTGTACACCAGCAATTGGACCATTAAAAGGAATGTCGGAAATAGAAAGAGCGAGAGATGAACCAAACATAGCTGCCATAGGTGCTGAAGCATCCGCATCATAAGAAAGAACGGTATTGATAACCTGCACTTCATTGCGGAAACCGTCCGCAAACATCGGACGAATTGGACGGTCAATCAAGCGAGCTGTCAAAGTCGCATCCGTTGAAGGACGACCTTCACGCTTGTTAAATCCACCAGGGTATTTCCCAGCTGCATACATCTTTTCTTCATAATTGACTTGAAGTGGGAAAAAATCACCAGTCGCCATTTTCTTTGACATGACGGCTGCTGTCAAAACAGTGCTTTCACCATAGCGCACCACTACGCTGCCGTTTGCCTGTTTTGCCACTTGACCTGTTTCAACTACCAAGTCTTTACCAGCAAAAGTAGTTTTAAATACTTGCTTTGTCATATATATTCCTCTTTGAGCCTGTGCTCAATTTCTAATTTTTTTATACGTCTTGCCTACAAAGATCAAGATACAAAGCATTAAAATTGATTGGTACTTAGTACCTAATCCATTTACACTAATCGCTAAATGCCTTGCTAAGTCAAAGCCTCTTGCCAAATAGTATTGATTTAACAAGTTCCTGTCGCAAATCTCGTTAAACGCTCACAATGTTCATCTGCTATACTTTTGAAATAAACAAGGATTGTCTCCAATAAGCCTTTAAATCCTCATCTTTGTATCAAGCACGTATAAACCTTATTTTATCATATTTTCAACTAAAAGAAAAAGCCTTAAAACAGCTTTTTACCAAGAAATTTTGAGAATTTAGCGATAATTTTTGAAATGCTGTCTATTTATTGCGTTTTTCTGCTATACTAGAAGAAAGTTAATGATAAGGAGAAATGGATTTATGGTTGAACAAAAACAACGTTCTGAATTTCCAGAAAATGAACTGTGGGACTTAACAGCCCTCTATCAAGACCGAGAGGATTTCTTGCGTGCGATTGAAAAAACGCGCGAGGATATCAATCAGTTCACACGTGATTATAAGGACAACCTTCATACTTTCGAGGATTTTGAAAAAGCCTTCGCTGAGTTGGAGCAAATCTACATTCAAAGAAGCCATATTGGCAACTACAGCTTTATGCCGCAAACAACGGATTACGGTGATGAAAGCTTTGCACAGATTGCGCAAGCTGGTACAGATTTTGAAACAGAAGCCAGCGTTGCGCTTAGCTTCTTTGACGCAACTTTGGTAAATGCCGATGAAAAAGTACTCGACCGTCTCGGACAACTACCGCATTTGACTGCTGCAATTCGTCAAGCAAAAATTCAAAAAGCTCACTATTTAGGTGCTGATGTCGAAAAGGCTCTGACAAATCTTAGTGAAGTTTTTTACAGCCCACAAGACATTTACACCAAAATGAGGGCAGGTGATTTTGCCATGGAGAATTTTGAAGTAGACGGAAAAGTTTATAAGAATAGCTTTATCAGCTACGAAAATTTCTACCAAAATCACGAAAATGCTCAAGTCCGTGAAAAGTCTTTCCGTTCTTTCTCAGCTGGACTTCGTAAACATCAGCATACCGCTGCTGCAGCTTATCTGGCTCAAGTAAAATCTGAAAAACTGATTGCTGATATGCGGGGATATGACTCTGTCTTTGACTATCTTTTGGCTGAGCAAGAGGTAGACCGTTCTATGTTTGACCGGCAGATTGACCTCATCATGACTGAATTTGCACCTGTTGCACAAAAGTTCCTCAAACACGTGGCTAAAATCAACGGTCTTGAAAAAATGACCTTTGCAGATTGGAAATTGGACTTGGATAGCGCACTCAATCCTGATGTCACTATTGATGACGCTTACGAACTAGTGATGAAGTCTGTTGCTCCGCTTGGAGAAGAATACACGCGCGAAATTGCCAATTATCAAAAAGAGCGCTGGGTGGATTTTGCAGCTAATGCCGGTAAGGACTCCGGTGGTTATGCGACTGACCCTTATCGTGTGCACCCTTATGTGCTCATGAGTTGGACGGGTCGTATGAGTGATGTATATACTCTGATTCATGAAATTGGTCACTCTGGGCAATTTATCTTCTCTGACAACAGCCAAAGCTACTTTAACACCCACATGTCAACTTATTATGTAGAAGCTCCTTCTACTTTTAATGAGCTGCTGCTTAGCGACTATTTAGAGCATCAATTTGACAATCCACGCCAAAAACGTTTTGCTCTTGCGCATCGCTTAACTGACACCTACTTCCATAACTTCATCACTCACCTCCTAGAAGCCGCTTTCCAACGTCGGGTTTACAATCTGATTGAAGCAGGCGAAACCTTTGGTGCTGCTAAACTGAACAGTATCATGAAAGAGGTTCTGACCGAATTCTGGGGTGATGCGGTGGAAATTGATGACGATGCTGCACTCACTTGGATGCGGCAAAGTCACTATTACATGGGACTATATAGTTATACCTATTCCGCAGGTCTCGTCATCTCGACTGCTGGCTATCTCCATTTGAAAAATAATGAAAGTGGAGCTCGCGATTGGCTCAACTTCCTCAAATCTGGCGGAAGCAAAACACCTCTTGAATCAGCTCGCATCATTGGTGCGGATATCTCTACTGATAAACCACTCCGTGATACCATTCAATTCCTGTCAGACACAGTTGATCAGATTATTGAATACAGTAAAGAATTGGAAGAATAACAGAAACTACTCAAAAATCCGCTTAGAAATTCTAAGTGGACTTTTTCGTCTGTAACTAATCTAAAGATCTTTCTGTTCACTTTTCTTCCAAGCCAAAGTCACTCGTCAGCTTGGCAATGATTTCTCTAAGTAAACTTTTATTTACATCATATTTCACATCTTTATGGTCACGATTAAAAAGTAGGAGTTTTGCATTGATGAGCTTTTGAGTATGAAAAGAAACCGCTGCTCCAGTAATATCTAACTCTTCAGCAATCCGTTTGCTCTTAGCATACGGTTTAGCTAATTCTACCATAACATTATAGCGTGTGCTGTCACTAAGTACCTTGAGAACTGCGGCAAACGTATCCATATCCAGTTCTGTTCCGCTTTTAAGTAGTTGATCAATGCGACAAGAAACGATAAAATAATGACTCTCTTTCGGTTCTGTTTCACTGAAGTAAGATAAAAACTGCACCACCCATGGACTGACAACATAAAGCCTAATAAATTGATTTTCTTTAAAATTCCAATCAAAATGAGACAGACTAGCAGACTCTGTAATGGTATCCTCCAATGAAAAGGATGCCGCATAAGCTCTACGTTCGGCAGTACTTTTTTCCAAGTAAGGCTGGTAAAGTGGAATAAGTTCCCGAGACAACTCTATTAACTCTTTCATAGCTTCAAGTGGCTTCCGATAAAATTGACTGAAATACCACTTAGTTTCTGATTTAATAGATGACGCTTCTAAATAATCCCAAAAATCTCCACTTTTAGCCATGTACTCAGGACCTGTGTTTAAGAGATCTTTTAACTGTTCTCTTATCGCTTCGGCATCTAGCTGCAAACAATAGGCATGTACCGCTTCAACCGATTTGGGCATCAGCCCCTTATCTACCATCTCCAAATAGCAACTTTGCAGCAAGGTGATTCCATAACCAGTCAAATAATAGGTTTCCATTTTTTCCTTATAAGGTTGAAACAAAAGGCGAAGCTCTTCCATTACAGGAAAAACATCTTTAAAAAGCTCACGCTCTTTGCCACTAAAACTTTCGATAGTCTCTCTTCTATCCTGTATCAGAGTAGATAGAGAAAATTGCTCCATTAAATCACTTGCTTGTTCTGAATACTGTACTTCCACCATTATCTTTACTCCTTCTTTAGTGTTATCTTATCAAATTCACCCTAACAAGTAAACTGTTTGGAAAGCTATTGCATCACTTGTTTAGCATTTTTTCTGGGCACTTTCAGTGTATAAAAGAATAAAATTGATGATAATATTAAAAATAAGAAAGCAATTTGGGCTGATGACAAGAACGTTACCAAAACTGCTACCAGCATTTGACAAAGAACTAAACCTAATGTGGAAAAACTACTAATCCCCGCACTGATTGTCGCCAAACGCTCCTCAGGAAGTGATGAAATGACAAAAGCATTCATCTTCGGCTGAAAAATGCCTACGATAACCATTGTCAAAAAATTAACCAAGAAAATAATATAAATACTGTGGAGTAAAAAACCAATAAAGAGAGCAGGAGGCATGAATACGGAAATCTTCAGTAAAAACTCCATACTTACTTTTTTTAATAAGGTCGTTACCAAAACACTCCCCAAAATATTTCCTACCAAAGTTACAACTGTAACGGTTGCTATAGTTGTAGCTGGATTGATAAATACAAAACTGGGATTTTCTTTCATATTTAGGAGGAGCAGTGCATTCTCTGCTGCAAACACAGCATTTAAACCAGCAATGGTAAAAATAGAAGTCTTTAAGATGAAGATATTCTGAATAGTTTGATAAGATTGCTGCAAACTATTCCATGTATTTTTAATAAAATGTCTCTCTTCCTCACGATTCTCAACAGAATAATGAATTGGATTGTCTTTGAGCAGTTTATTTAAACTAGGACGAAGTATCATCATTATCAAGGCACTAACTACAAAAGTTCCAGCATTAAAAAATGCAAGGTGTTGGTAACTCATCAGCCCAGCTAAAATTGCTCCACTGGATTGAAAGAGAATCTTTAGGATAGAGCTTGCTCCTTGACGAAAGGCATACATGGCTTCACGATCTTCCATTGGAATAATACGAAGGCTGAGTGGTATGTGCAAAGCATCTTCATATTGACCAGCTAGATCAGATAAAAGATTGACCAATACAGCTAAAATCACTACCCATAAAGCTGGCTGAAAGCCCATAGCCAGACCAATGAGCAGATATAGCCCTATCCGAAACAGAAGCGTCGCCAAAATCGTATCTACTTTCTTCTTAGTACGATCGCCCCACATGCCCATGAAAATCATCGTCAGAAAAGGCAAACTTTCAGATAAAGTCACTAAAGAGATTGCAAATTTTGCTTTTGGCAATAGCAGAACATAATTCATTAAAGCCAAATAATAGAGTACATCTCCAAAATTAGACAACATATCCGAGATGAAAGTTCCCATAAACAGTTTATTTTGCAATATTCGTTTCATTTTATATCCACTTTCTTTTTGTTAAGCAATCACTTAATTTTTATTAAATATAATTATACGCTTAATTTTAAATAAGTAAATACTTTATTTTAAGTTTTATTATGGCTCCTCAAGAATCTCTTTTTTTAAGTATCTGACTAAAAGTTTTCAGGCACCTAAAAATCCGCTTAAAAACTAAGCGGATCTTATGCTTTATCCTAATTCTGCCACAATTTGCTTGATTTGTGCTGCTGTATGTACCCCAGCGACTTGTTTTACAACTTGACCGTTCTTTTTAAATAAGAGAGTCGGAATACTCATAATGCCGAATTGCCGTGCAGTAGTTGGATTTTCATCAACGTCTATCTTCACAATTTTCAATTCATCTTCTGGAATTTCTGCGGAAAGTTTTTCCAAAATAGGAGCTTGCATGCGACAAGGTCCACACCAAGTTGCCCAAAAGTCAATAAGAACAAGACCGTCCTTTGTTTCTGCTTCAAACGTTGCATCAGTAATAGCTTTTGTCATCATTTTACCTCACTTTTATTTGTATTGATTTAAATCTTGCTTCATTAAATAAAAGAAAACATCGCCGTAAGTCCCTTGGTAATCCAATTCGTGTCCATTAACAAGCAGCTTTTGAACCGGGTAATAATCTGCTACATTAATCAAGCAGGCTTGCTGCGATTGCTCAAATTCTTGATAGCTTTCAAACGTTATAATCCTCTCTTGCTTACTAGCATCCAAATAAGTGATTTCAATCATGGTCATTCTCCTTTTTATTATTCAATTACATTTGTAATTATTTTTATAAATACATTGTATCAATAGCTGTTACAACAGTCAAGAGATATGCTTACTCTACCACATTTCTATTTCTAATGGTAGAAAAAAAGCTCTCATTTTCATGAGAGACTTTTAATTGAATTAACGACGAAGTCCGAGTGAGTTAATCAATTCGCGGTAACGGTTAACATCGTTCTTACGCAAGTAGGCAAGAAGGTTACGACGACGACCGATTTTTTTCATCAAACCACGGTAAGTAGCGTGGTCTTTTTTGTGTACCTTGATGTGTTCGTTGAGGTGGTTAATTTCCCAAGTAAGAACAGCTACTTGTACTTCAACTGAACCTGTGTCACCTTCGTGACGTGCATATTGTGCAATGATTTCATTTTTTTTCTCTTTTGAGATTGCCATGATAGACTCCTTTTCTTTACGCTTCATCCGAGTGTTAGGCTTGGCCCACCTAATACCAAGAAAAAGTTATTTGTCTTTAACGACATTCTTATTCTACCAAGAAGGAAAGGTTTTGTCAAATGGGACATTCCGGCTTAGAGTTCTACACCAAAAATAGTGAGTTTTTCTAATTCTTCTTTTGTCAAACGACGGAAAGTGCCTAATTCCAAACGCTTATCCAGCATAAGCGGTCCCATAGAAAGGCGTTCCAAATCTGTTACCGTTTTTCCGCAAGCCTGAACCATTCGCTTCACTTGGTGAAATTTTCCTTCAGAAATTATAATCTCCACCAGAGAAGTTTGCTGCTCTTCATTCACTTCTAATATGGTCAATTTTGCAGGCTGACAGGTAAAGTCCTTGAGCTCTATTCCTGCTTCAAAATGCTCCACATCTTTTTCAGTTATAATCCCATCTACCTTTGCACGATAAACTTTTGCTACATGCTTTTTAGGAGACAACATCGCATGTGCCAAAGCACCATTATTGGTTAATAACAAAAGTCCGTGAGTGTCAATATCAAGTCGTCCAACTGGAAAAACTTCTTTCTGGCGTGCACTTTCATCTAACAAATTCAAAACTGTTTGATGGTTAGCATCTTCAGTAGCTGAAATGACTCCTTTCGGCTTATTTAAAAGATAATATACAAATTTTTCATAGTCCAATACTCGCATATTGACTGAAATTTCGTCCTGATTTTCATCTATTTGAATTTTCGCAGATGTTTCTATTTTTCCATTAACCAAAACTTGCTTCTTTTTCAATAGGCGTTTGACTTCTGTTCGTGAACCAAGCCCCATTTCTACTAAAAACTTATCTAATCGCATCTTTTTCCTCATTTTGTTGATGAGTGACAAAAGCAGCTAAAATGGATACTGCTATCATGAGAACCCCTAGTACACTAAAAATAAAGGTTGGAACAGAAGAAATGATTCCAATCAAGGATAGGACGAATGTTGATACTGAAGCACCACTACTGCAACCCAAGACAACAATCGCTATTGCGCGATTGACCAAATGGGCAGGAATTTTCTCTGATACAATATGAAACACAGCTGTTAGAGATACGCTATAAGCAAAACCAGCCAACAGAGCACTTAAACTTAAGAACCAAATGTGGCTCGAAAAACCAATCATCACTTGACTGAAACCAAAAACAATTCCCGTTACTGTCAATAAGCGATTTTTCAACATACTCACTAAGCTGGCAAAGCTAACGCCAGCTAGAATCCCGACAAGCTGCATACAGCTGAGAATTAAGCTCGCTGTTTCAGCACTTCCCATTTTATTCTGTAAGACAAGACTTGGAATACGTAAATTGATAGCGACATTGGTACACACAATCATTCCAGCTATAAAAGCCAACAATATGCTTAAATGCACTTGTTTTGTGGTCATTTTCTGAGCAGACTTGAGATGCTCATGTTTATCGACTTTGCTTTTTTCATAAGGAACAAACAAAAGATATAGTGCTAAAATAATAAAGCCAACTGTATAAACTAGAAAAGTAGTTGTCCAACCAAAACGCAAGAGTTGCCCGACCGCTAAAGTCAACAGGGCCATCCCTACAACTTCTGCTGACCCACGGTAGCCCAACATCTGCACACGCTCTCTCCCTTGGAATCGCTCACTAATAATCGCAATTGCTCGAGGGTTCATCATACCTAGCCCTAAACCAAAAATAAATCGCGAAGCAAAAACGAGACCATAAGCTTGATTGAAAAATGGGATGAGGCCACAAAGAGAAAATAACAATAGCCCTAGTATAATCATTTGTCGCTCAGATAAAAAACGCTCTAAAATACTATTAAAAAGCAATAAAGACATAATCCCAATAGACGGCAAGGAGACTAATAACTCTACCTGACTAGAAGAATAATTCTTATAAAACTGAAACATTGCCGGTAAGGCGCTGGAAATTGAAAATGCCGTTGTCAACACAAATGATAAAGCCAGAATACTAGCCTTCTCCATGAATCTTTTCATCTTATCTTCTTTCTAAAATCACACTATCCCTATCATACAGTTTTTTATGAAAAGACGCAATCTAATAATCCACAAAGTTAAAGCAAACACCCCCTAAGTTGCTATTTTTATATCAACTTAAGGGGAAACTTTATAGGCTCTATAATTTCTATAGTGGGTAAAACTACCGCAGAGATTATGGAGCTATTTTTGTGTATACAAAAAGTCCCATATGACCTATAATGAAAAGCATCTAAACAACTCATTAGAAAGACTCATATGGAACAACTCGATTTTATCACAAAACTTCTTGGAATTGAAGACCAAAATATCAAAATAGACAATCTTTTTGATGCCGGTACTCACAAAGAAATCCTGGCCCACCTTGACTATGATGCCCCTCCATGCCCTGCCTGCAAGGGACAGATGGCCAAATACGACTTCCAGAAACCTTCTAAAATCCCTTATCTGGAGACAGCAGGATACAAAACCCTTATCCGACTCAAAAAGCGGCGCTTTCGCTGTAAAAACTGTGGAAAAATGGCTGTCGCTGAAACCTCCCTCGTCCAGAAAAATCACCAGATTGCCTCTGCAGTCAAACAGAAAATCGCTCAATTATTAGTTGAGAAGCAAGCCATGACTGATATTGCCCACAGGCTATCGATCTTAACCTCAACCGTCATTCGCAAGCTCAAGGAATTCAAATTTGAAACGAACTGGCAGAAACTGCCAGAAATTATGAGCTGGGATGAGTATAGCTTCAAGAAAGGGAAGATGAGCTTTACCAGCTTCTGCTCTTTCACTTTCAGGAAAAGCAAGCTAATCATTTCTTCGATCTGATTGAGGAGGTTATTTCTGATGTTCACCCAATTTTTCAAACCGTCTTTCGGACTTTCCTGAAGGGCAAAGACAAGATTACCAACGCCTTGGAACCACCTTATTTCAACGCCAAGCTGAAAGCGACTAACAATCTCATCAAGGTCATTAAGCGCAACGCTTTTGGATTCAGGAACTTTGACAACTTTAAGAAACGCATTCTCATCGCTTTGAACATCAAAAAAGAGAGAACGAATCTCGTCCTCTCTCAATCTTAGCTTTTCATCAACCCACTACAGTTGACAAAGAGCCGAATTTGGTCAAATTGATAGGTTCTTAAAACTTCTACTAAAATGGTTTCTTTTGTTTTCGGAAAAACTGTCAATTTTAATTTTTTTGAACTTTTTAAATCTGTTTCTCCCAAAAGATAAACCGTATCCTTTGGAAAAGCTTCTTGTATAAACTTTTTGGTTACATATCCCGTATTTCCAAATAGTAGAATTTTCAATTTTTTGTCCCTCCTAAAAAGTAATTTATTTTGTTACTAATAATATTTTAGGTATCCAACTAAATATCATACATATTTTTGCTAAAAATATCAAGCAAAATAGACTAATTTTTTACTAATTTATTTCGTGTTTTCTCCACATATTTATTACACGCCATTTCGATTCCTTTCTTTCTCCTTTATTTTGTGTTATATTTATCATATACGAAGAATTTAATTTGGAATAAAAATCCATTTTTAGAACGAAGGAGAAAACATGTCTGTTATTGAAAAATTAACAAAACCAGCTCATTTGATTGATATGAATGACATCATTCGCGAAGGAAATCCAACACTTCGGGCAGTCGCCAAGGATGTCACCTTTCCACTTACCGAGCAAGAAGTTATCTTGGGTGAAAAAATGCTCCAATTTTTGAGGAATTCACAAGATCCTGTGATGGCTGAAAAAATGGGACTTCGAGGCGGCGTTGGTCTAGCTGCACCTCAACTAGATCTGTCAAAGCGGATTATTGCCGTATTGGTCCCAAACCTGCCAGATAAAGAAGGCAATCCACCAAAGGAAGCCTATGCTTTGCAAACGGTTATGTACAACGCTAAAGTAGTGGCACATTCTGTTCAAGATGCCGCACTAGCTGAAGGGGAGGGCTGCTTGTCAGTTGACCGCGAAGTGCCTGGTTATGTCGTGCGCCATGCACGCGTCACTGTTGAATATTTTGACAAAGAAGGTGAAAAACACCGTATCAAACTCAAAGGATACAACTCAATCGTGGTTCAACACGAGATTGACCACACCAACGGCATCATGTTCTATGACCGCATCAATGAAAAAGAACCCTTCGCAATCAAAGACGGTATGTTAGTGATTGAATAATAAATAAGGGAATCTCTGATATAACAGCATTCCCAATTAAAATTTCTTTATAAAAGCACTATAACTCAAGAATACAAATAAAAAGAACAACTTTGGCTTCTGATAAACAGAAAATCAAGGTTGTTCTTTTTTGTAGTTATCGTGTGAATCTGTCTCAGACTCATGACTTTAGGATGACAAGCAATTTTAACGCAACTGCTATCGCACAAAACAAAGCACCGTTTTGAGGTGGTAAATAGAACTTGTGAAGCAAGTCTCATCTTCATTCGCTTTTGAAACTCCAAAGAGCAATTTTGATGAAAGCTTCATTTTCTGCATTCACTACCTCAACAGTCTGAAAAACTGTTAAATCGTCTTGTGGGATGAAACTATACGAGACATTTTGCACCGAAGCTTTGAAATAAGATAGCTGAGATTAACATTTTCAAATTTTAATTCCTTTGTGAGCGACTGCACTAGCAATTGTAGGTATCGGTCTCACTCCTATTTTTAGAAGTCAGCTTCCTCTTTCCCAGAAAATAGCTAAAAGAATAATCGCTCCCAACACAGATGGAATAATCGCTGTATCTGACAGATGAGGTCCCCAATTACCAAAGAGCATTTGCCCAAGCCAGGCTCCAAACCAACCTAGTAAAATCTTGCCAATACAGCCCATTCGTTCTCCACGATTGGTGATTGCTGCTGCAATTAGACCAATAATGAAACCGACAAACATACTCCCAATCATTTAGTTATCCTTCCTGATTATTTTATTATTCTCACTTTTGCACTATTTTTATGCAAACAGCAGCTTTTCTTCTTTTTGGAAGAACAGGCACGACTTACTAACACAGCCAAACTGACCAACGCCACCGAGGCAAGTACTACTTTTCCAGAAAATTCTAGTGAATAATGAAAATCTCTTAGAGCTTTTTTATCTTCAGCTGAAATCATTAACTTCATAATGTATCCTTTCTATTTGTAAATAGCTTACAAAGAACAACAAGAATCTATAAATTTTGTAAAAAATTTTACAAGTAGTAAAATTTCCACTCTACTTTGACTGTTTTAGTAGAACCTTTCAAAAAACAAGGAAGTCATTACCATGAAGCTGCAAAACCAATCATATTTTGCAAACAAACGGGCGAAAATTTTAGTCTAATGGCAACTGTCTCTGATGAAAGTTTCCCACATTCATCAAAAGAAAAGATCTTAGAATAAATCATCAAAGAGACTGAGCTGATTGTCTTCTGGCATATTGCCTAGAATCCCCATTTCATCCATTTTATCAACTAGAGTAGTGGATAAGCCACCGCGCTTGCGCAACTCGGTTTTTGAAAGAAACTCTCCTTCTGCCCGCGCTTTAACCAATTGATTTGCAACGTTGTCACCCAGACCGTCCATGGCAGAAAATGGAGGAATCAACATATCTCCGTCAATAAGAAATTCTGTCGCGTCACTCTTATACAGATTGAGTTTGCCAAATTTGAAGCCTCTTTCCAGCATTTCATTGACGATTTCTAGAGTTGTATAAAGGTCAATTTCAACATTGGAAGCTTCATTATTTTTGCGTTTTTCAGCGATTTCGTTCATCTTGCGCTTCACTGCATCTAGCCCACTACTCATGACTTTGATGTCAAAGGCTTTGGCACGAATAGAAAAGTAGGCACAGTAGTAATAAATCGGATGATGCACCTTGAAGTAGGCCACCCGCAAGGCCATCATCACATAGGCAGCCGCGTGAGCTTTGGGAAACATGTACTTAATCTTTCCACAAGATTCAATGTACCACTCAGGCACATTGTTTTCCTTCATGGCAGCGATATAGCCATTTCTCTCTTCATCAGAAATTTTGAGCCACATCCCTTTCCGCACCCGTTCCATAATGGTAAAGGCCATTTTAGGCTCTAAGCCCTTGTGCATCAGATAGACCATAATGTCATCCCGACAACCGATAACGGTGGACAGGTCAGCAATTCCCTGCTTAATCAAATCTTGTGCATTGCCCAACCATACGTCAGTACCGTGAGACAATCCTGATAATTGAAGCAATTCCGCAAAGGTCGTTGGATGAGTTTCATCCACCATACCCCGCACGAAGTTGGTTCCAAATTCAGGAATCCCCAGCATACCAGTCGGCGTACCTATTTGCTCCTGCGTTACTCCGAGAACATCTGTCCCAGAAAAGAGAGCCATAACTTCTTGATCATCCATTGGAATTTCATTTGGGTCAATGCCAGATAAATCCTGCAATTTCCGAATCATGGTCGGGTCATCATGACCGAGAACGTCTAGTTTTAGGACATTTTCATCAATATCATGGAAATTAAAGTGGGTCGTTTGCCATTCTGCCGTCAAATCATCCGCCGGATACTGAACTGGTGTGAAATCATAGACATCCATATAGTTTGGAATAACCACAATTCCTCCAGGGTGCTGTCCAGTCGTCCGTTTGACACCTGCTGCACCTTGCGCCAATCGCTCTACTTCTGCGTCACGGTAAAATTTATTGTAATCCCGCTCATACCCTTTCACAAAACCATAAGCTGTTTTGGCAGCGACTGTACCAACCGTACCAGCACGAAAGGCATATTCCTCACCAAAAATATCTCGGACATCCAAGTGAGCACTCGGTTGATCTTCACCAGAAAAGTTCAAGTCAATATCAGGCACCTTGTCACCATCGAAGCCAAGGAAGGTTTCAAAAGGAATATCCTGTCCATTTTTACTCAACTTATGTCCACAATGCGGACAATCTTTATCTGGCATATCAAAGCCTGAACCGTAAGAACCGTCCGTAATAAATTCTGAATACTGGCATTTACCACAAACATAGTGAGGAGATAAAGGGTTTACCTCAGTAATCCCAATCATGGTCGCCACAAAACTAGAGCCGACCGAACCACGTGAACCCACCAAATAGCCGCGTTCATTTGAACGCTGTACCAACATTTGCGAAGCCAGATAAATCACGGCAAATCCATTCCCCAAAATGGAGGATAATTCCCGCTCAATTCGTCGGTCTACAATATCTGGTAGTGGATTTCCATAAATTTCAAAGGCTTTGGCATAAGTCATTTCAGCGACTTTTTCCTCTGATTTGTCAATAAATGGCGTATAGAGGTCACCTTTCACCACTTCAATCGGTTCAAAGGTTGCTGCCAATTGATTTGGATTGTCAATAACCACTTTGTGAGCTAATTCATCACCTAAGAAGGCAAACTCATCCAACATTTCATTGGTTGTGCGGAAATGCGCTTTTGGAAGTGGAGCTGGTTGAGCATTTTCGCCATGTCCAATGGTACGGTTAATCATCGCTCCTTGCCCTAGACTACGGACGATAATTTCTCGATAAATTTCTTCTTCAGGCTCGATATAATGCACATCACCTGTAGCAAGAACAGGCTTGTCTAATCGATTTCCCACTTCAATCAAATTCTTAATAATGGTATGAAGCTCTTCGACATCCTTGACCTGCTCTTTAGCAATCAACGGAGCATAAATTGCTGGCGGCATGATTTCAATAAAATCGTAGTATTTTGCGACTTCCACTGCAGCATCAACACCTTGCGAAACAACCGCGTCAAACACTTCTCCTTCTGAGCAGGCTGTTCCTAAAATCAAGCCTTCTCGGTGCGCATCCAAAACTGTTCGTGGAATCCGCGGTACGCCCTCAAAATACTTTGTATTAGACAAACTGACTAATTTAAAAATGTCCTTCAAACCCGTTTGATTTTTTACATAAATCGTAGCGTGTTTGACCCGCGCTTTTTTATAGGAGTTTTCATCCACCAAATCTGTATTTAGCTTTTGAAGATTGGTAACGCCTCGTTTTTCTGCCGCATCGTTAATGAAAATAAAGAGTAGGCGTCCTGTCGCTTCCGCGTCATAATTAGCCATGTGATGATGATCAAGCGATACTTGAAAACGCTTAGTCAGTGGTCCCAAACCGTGACGCTTGTATTCTGGATAGAGATTGCGAGCAAACTCCAAAGTATCAATGACTGGCTGCGTAATTCGTGGCAGTCCATGCCGTTCATAATTGACATTCATAAATCCCACGTCAAAGGTAGCATTATGGGCAACAAGTACCGTATCTTGACAGAAGTCTTGAAATTCCCGCAAGACCTGCTCCAGTGGCTTCGCATTTTTGACATGCTCATCTGTAATCCCCGTCAGATCTGTCGTAAAAGCACTCAAAGGATGCCCCGGATTGATAAACTCGTCAAACTCGGCAATGACATTGCCCTTGTACATCTTACTTGCCGCGACCTGAATCAAGTCATTGTAAATAGCAGACAAACCGGTAGTTTCCACGTCAAAGACAACATAAGTGGCTTCCTTGAGCTCCATATCCACTTCGTTATAAGTAATAGGAACTCGGTCTTCCACGATATTAGCTTCCATGCCGTAAATCAGCTGAATACCTGCTTTTTTCGCAGCTTTATAACCATGCGGAAAGCTCTGCACATTCCCGTGGTCAGTAATCGCAACTGCCTGATGTCCCCACTTAGCGGCTGTCGCAATCAATTCCTCCACTTCTGGAAGAGCATCCATAGTTGACATATTGGTGTGCGCGTGAAATTCAATCCGCTTCTCACCTTCTGGCATCAAGTCTTTCCGCTCATAATGTGTCACTTCTTGCACATCTTGGACATTCATGGTTAAGTCATGCGTGAAGTTATTCATTTCAATATTTCCACGCACACGCAACCAAGAATTTTTCCTAATGATGTCAAATTTTTTGGCTTCTTCTTCGTTTTTAAACCATTTCTGAAGGGCGAAGCTAGAAGTATAGTCGGTCATCTTAAAGTTAATCAGCACACGCCCTGTGCGGGTAACTTTTTGCTCAAGATCAAAGACCATACCTTCAAAGACAATGCGATTTTCCTCGGTCTGGATGTCAATCATCTGCGTAATCTCTGCCTTGTCCAGCTTTGGTCGGGCAGCCGCTTTTCGTGCTTGAAAATCAGAATAGTTTGATTTTTCTTCAGCTGGTGGTGGGGCCATTTGTTGCAGCGCTTCGATAGCTTTTAGTGCCTCGTCATTAGCCGCTTGCACAATCTTTTCTTTTTCGGCTTGGAAAGTTTCGACTTGTTGCTGAGTCAAGGCGTCACTTGCTTTGACCTGACAGTGAAAATGCGGAAAGCCAAACTTCACCAATTGCTTGGCTAAATTTGGCAAATGGATTTTCCGAAAATGCTCCGTATCAATACTGGAGGGTCCCTCAATCCAGAGCTGATCGCCGTCCGCATGCACCTTTAACTGTTGGTACATACTACGAAAGCCCTGACTGGCGCAAGGTCCTTCTGTAAAAGCCTCTTTGTAATAATCCTGCAACAGCTCCTCTGTAAAATCTTGATTGGCAGCCTTAATTTCAAAAATAGCTTGGTTGCCCGTCTTAGAAAATTCTTCATTTAAACGTTTTTTTAATTCTTGAAACAACTCAATGGGTAAAATTTCTCCAAAAGCAAACTGAAAATCCCAAACATGACTGACGGTATGCACTAAAACTTGCTCAATTTCTGCATGTAAAAAGGCACTTGATTGTCTCATATCAAGTGGCATATTGATTTGATTCATTAAAATTTCAAACGTAGATGACATCTTTTTCCCTCGCCTTGTAATGAAACTATTTTACCATAAAACAAATGAATTTTCGATTAAAAAATAGATAAGGAATATCCCTCATTGTTTTTAATATAAACCAATCATCTCATCAAGGACGTCAAATGCTAAGCTTTTGGTTTCCGGAACTTTGACAATTTTAAAACGAAAATTCTCATCGCTTTGAACATCAAAAAAGAGAGAACCAATCTGATTCTCTCTTGCACTTAGCGATAGGTTACCCACTACAGTTGACATTGAATCTGTTTTTCCTTTTTATTATTTATAACCTTGCAACGCTTTTTGGCGTTCTTCAGTTTGGCCTTTCGCATCTAATTTTTTACCTTTATAAACGGTGCTTTCCCATGAACCGTACATTGGATTTGGGAAGATGATGAACTTTTCACCGAATTCGTTCTTTAATTCTTCTAATTTCTTACTACGTTCTTCTGCTGATGTTTTTGAGAAATCCGCAAAGTCAACGAGGTTGTCACCTAAAAGCATGGCCAAATTCGTCGTTTCTTGTACTTTCTGACGGCGACCTTCTTTTGATTTCACACCTTTTTCTAAAAACATCAAATGATCTTTCCCTTGTACTGGAATACCTTCCTTTTCCAAATTCTTAATTGTCGCGTCTACCTGGCTCGCATCACGGTCAGAAATATAGTAAATTTGAACACCGTTTTGATGTGCATATTGGAGAAATTCTTTGGCACCAGGAACAGCTTTAGCTGAAGCTTTCTGTACCCAAGCATCCCAATTTTTAGGATTAAAGGCCGTACCGTCTTTGACATTTTGAACTTGATAAGGACTGTTGTCTAATACCGTTTCATCTAAGTCAAGAACGATTGAGTAAGGCTTATCTGTCGGTTTTTGCAACAATTCTTTCAAACGATTCGTCGCAACATTATAACCTTGCAGGTACAACGCTTTAGCTTCATCTGACTTTTGATACCAAAGAGTGGACATGGTGTTTTCCCTTGACCGCAATTGATCATAAGTCATCGTAACTTTATTGTCAGATGTGTTGCTTTGCGTAGCCTTATTATCAGTTGCTTTTGTCCCACAACTGGTCAATAAAATAACCGAAGCAAGAGCTGAAAAAATTGTGATTGTGGCTTTAGATGATTTCATAAAACCAATCCTCCTAATATTAATCTGTCAAAATTATAGCGCTTTCATAAAGACATTTCAAGATATCTGTCTAAATGTAGAAGAAAAATAGATTTACAGAAGACAGCTAACAAGTTCATCTAAAATAATGAGCTGTAAGGAGCTTAGAATCCCTACAGCTCACAAACCTTCAATCTTTATTTCTTTTTCTTAAGGACAACTACACTTGATAACAACAAGCCAATTCCTGCTAGTACGCCAGCAATGGAAATTGTCGTCCCTGTGGACGGTAAAGTCTTATCTGCTTTTCCAGCTCCTGCTTGCTGTTGCTGCGTCTGACTAGCTGAAGTATTTGACTGTGTTGACGAAGTCGTTGTTTGACCAGACTCTCCTTTCGGCGTAGAAGGCTTGGTTTGATTTTGTTCTTCTTTTGGTTTTTCTTGATTTGGTTTGCTATTTTTTTGAATGCGTAAAATCGTCGCTGTCAATGGTGCTAAGGTAACCCCGTCTGCTCCTAAGGTCACACCAGCTGGATTTGAAATAGCCGTTACCCCTGCGGTATTACCGTCTGCCACGACTTGAGCATTTGCCAAATGCTTGTAGGCTTCGCCAAAGTTAAACTTCCGCTCCTTGTTATCCGCATTAACAAAGACAGCGTAAATGTCTCCATTTGAAGCCACAACTTGGTAGCCAAGAACTGTATCCTCTTTTTCAACCCCGTCTTTACCCGGCTGAGTGATTAAAGTAACATTTTGATCGACTTCGGCTTTGGTCTTGCGTGTAAAGGCATCTGTTGACTTCCGCAAAGCAATCAGCCCTTTCACATAGTCGCGGCTCTTCGTATTTTCAGGGAATTTGTCACCGTTTGTTGCCTTTATCCAGTCAAAATGATTAACCGCATCGCTCGAATCATAAGAGTCGTGGATAAAGTAAGGATATTCAAATGGTGTACCGTCCGCATTGGTCAGTAGATGTGATTTATTTGGTACTTTGTCTTCTGAAACAGGATATTTATAAGCAGGGTCACGGAATTGCTTGGTTCGTCCATATTCTTGCCCAGAGTGAAGGAATGGCGTCCCTTGAGAAGTAAGAACCATTAGATTGCCCAAACGCAGGCGACGGTGAATTTCTTGATTGTTCGCTGCGATAGCTGGATCTTTTTTAATGGATTGAGCAATCACATCAAAGAGAGTCAGATTATCATGCGCAGCAATGTACTGAATCACATCTCCCGGATCATCTGCTTCAAAATTCGTTGGTTGTGCTTTGATGTTTTTGAAAACATCTTCGACATTGCGTTTTCCACCTGTGATAAAGGCAGGTGCTCCTTCGTTCGGATAACCAGATTTCAAGGTATTTCGAATATCATCTGAGAATACACCGACTGTATCGGTAGATTTCATCCAAGATTGATCCGCTGGTTGGACTGGTTTATTTTCATCTCCAGCGTAAGTCTTCCACCCCTCACCTAGCATCACCAGATTTGGATTGAGCTTTTTAGCCTCCTCATACGCTTTTTGAATGGATTCTGCATCGTGATCTCCCATCATATCAAAACGGAAGCCATCCACTTTGTATTCGCTCGTCAAATATTTGATAGAATCCACCAAAACACGACGGCTCATGTAGTGCGTCGTTCCCAAACGTCCGCCACCAAAACTAGTTCTAGGAGTGCCGTCTGCCTCCATAAAGTGATAGTAATTCGGCTCTAAATCTTCAAAAATAGAGGTCTTTGCCGTGTGATTATAAACCACATCCATAATCACACCCATTCCGCGCTTGTGAATTTCATGAACAAGATTTTTAAATTCTTCAATGCGCTTAGCTGGATCTGTCGGATTGGTTGAATACATTCCTGTCAAGGAGAAGTAGTTTTGTGGATCATAACCCCAGTTGTAGTTGCTATTGCTAGAAACATACTTGTCCAATCTTTCGGCATTTTTCAATTCATTGACAAAATAATAACTTAAAACCGGCAGCAACTGAATATGAGTAACCCCAAGTTCTTTTAAATAATCCAATTTTTCAACGAAAGCTGAGAATGTTCCAAATTGATACTTCAAATCCTTAGAAATGGCTGCGTCAGAAGTAAAATCACGGACGTGCGTTTCGTAGATAACTGCATCCTCCCGGCTCTTGAAGCCTGGAATGTTCGCATAGGTCAGATTTTTCGGACCAAGCTCACTTGGGTCAACAAAGGCTGCCTTTGCAATCTTGTAAGACTCACCTTTTTCGGCATCTTCGCTGTTCCAAGCTGCCAAAGATTTGGCGTATGGATCCAAAGCTAGTACTTTTTTATCACCGCGCGTGATTTCATAATGATAAAAATAACCGTGATAATCCTTAATTCCTAGATTTGTTTGCGATGTCAAACTTGTCCTCCAAGTACCAGCTTCTCCTTTTGTCATCGCTACTTTACCAACTACTTTGTTCTGATCATTTTTATCATAAACAACCAAATCTACCTGATACGCACTTGGTGACCAGAAGGTCACATCCACTTTCGTACCTTTTTGGCTAACACGCGCACCCAATTCACCATCATATTTGTAGAGACTATCCTTCAACTGCCAATTCATACTGATTTTAAATTGGTCGTTGCCATACTTTACCTTATAAGGAGCTTGCGCTTGTCCAAAGTCTCCTATGATTTTTGCTTTCTTTGTTTTGGGATCAAGCACAATGTCTTTCACAACCACTTCTTTACTGTCCTTGTCTGTAATTTTTAGATTCTTAAGAATATCTTCCTTTTTGGCATTTTCAAGGGTTGAGAAAGTTGCTTCAATCTCCGTCAGGCTGACATGCTGAGCACCTGTCATGCGGATATCATTGACAAAATACGGATTGGTATAAATATTCGGATCTACATCTCGGAGGAAAATTTGACTGTTTTTCTTCAAATTTGTCAGATTATAATCCTGCGGTTGAATCTTCACATCGTCACCTGATTTGCTTTCATCTAAAAGCAGAAAACCAATTGCTTTTGCAGCATCTTTTAAAGGAACATCTACATAGCGACCATACTTGCCTGTTTTTTCGAAATCCACTCCGTCAGGCCAATTTTTGCTAGGATTTCCCACATCTCCCCAGAGCCAAAGAGACTTCTTGTCATAATTCCCGTCTGTCCGATAATAATTGATTCGTACCATGCCCTCTTTTAGAGGCTCATAGGTATGAAGATTGTAATCCTTGTCAAACCAGACCTCGTTCATATTCGGGCTGAGCAATTCAATCGTCTTGTCACCTGTTAGGTTTGTACCTGCTGTATTATTGATTAAGAGACTAATCTTGCTCCGTTTTTGTGCCATTTTGACATCAAGATAATAGCCATAATCATCCTTTTTAGCCATTGAAAAGCTAGTTGCTCCTGTCGGCCAGCTGCCTTTTTGGCTGGAAGGTGTCTCCACATCATCCCAGGTCCACAAACCAAGACTAGCTAAATTCTCTGACGGAAGTGTCTTAAAGTGCAGACGAATGCTGCCTTCTTCGATTTTGTCTTCTTTAGCTGGTGTCGCAGCTGATGCAACTTTCTCAACAGGCTTCGTTGCCGTTTTTTCTTCTGCTGCTTGTGCAGTTTCCTTCTCCGTAGATTGAACTTCCGTACTTGAATCCGTCGTTGGAGCTGGGGTATTTTCTCTTACGGAGCGAGCTTGAGTCAAGTCAAGTTTTTCTGATGAGCTTCCCTCAGTTGAAGCTGTACGTGAAGAATTGGCAACACTAGATGTTGACAAAAGCGAGCTGCTTGCTTGCTCTTGATTTTCCGAAACGACTGCTTGATGATTCGTCACTTCTACTCCATCAGACTGCTCACTTGTTGGTGATGTTGGTTGCACCGTTTCAATAGATGTGTTTTCGACACTATTTGCTTCCTCTGCTTGCGCTAAGACATTCCCCGCCAAAAAAATACTAGCAGAAATAGCAATAGACGCTACCCCTACTTTTAATCTGCGAATTCCAAAATACTGACGCTTCTCAGCTGTTCGAGATTGTAAACGATAAACTTTCTTCATAAAAAGAAAACTCCTTTATTTTTTAGTTGCACAAATATTTTTAGACTAGTGCAAACGTTTTCTGTAGATATTATATATATTTATCAACAAAATGTAAAGGCTTTCAAACAAAAAATCTCTGTTTTTTTGACAAAGGTTAAATGTATTTTCTATATTATT
>NZ_JAKZJH010000012.1:0-27476 GCF_031142795.1 Streptococcus sp. IsoGale021 | reverse complement strand
TGAAAAGCATTTTTAGCCTTTTTGTAACTGTTATGTAATATTTATCTAATTAAAATCATGATAAAATAAGAGAGTACTGTAAGGAGAGAGAACATGACCGCAAGAAAATATCAGTCCTATCAAGAGGACTACACCTATCCAGAATTAGAACAAGAACAATATCCCCTTTATCAAGATTACATTCCTGAAGCAAAAACGAATCCAAACCTGAAAGAATTACTATTTTTCGTGAATATTGCTACATTTTGTATCTTGACAGCTTTATTTAGCTTTTTATTCCTGTCTATTAAAGTAAACACTTTCTTAGCTTTTGCTTTAGCAATTGGTGTTAGTTTAGTCTGCATTAAAATGCAGCAAGCATTTATTCGTCGGAAAAGAAATAAATAGTTTTGAAATTAAAGTGCCTATTTGCAAGGCACTGTTTTTGTTGTGATTCATTGTGATGTAAAATCGATTTAGTTAAAAAAATTGAGGTGCTAGTCCTCAATTTTTTTGTCTTCATTTTCCGATTCTTGGTTTTCTGTCAAATCAATGACAATATCCTCCGATGTGGTTTCTTTATCAACTGGTTCTTGCTCAGTTTTTTTGAAATCTTCTGGAGAGATACCTTCTGGTGTCATTTTTTCTTTCCATTCTTGCATTTTCTCTTGTGAAAAGTCAACTACTTGTTTCGTTGCTTCTTTCACAGAGTCAAGAACAGTTTCGCCTGTAATTTCTCCGCTTTCAACCTTTTCTTTGGCTTGATTGACTGCTTCTACAGCTTGGTTAGAGAATTGATTGGCTTTTTGTACTACTTGATCTTTAAAATCATCTGGATTTTCTTTGACGTCATTCATAAAATCAGAAACCTTAGCAGTCACTTCTTTTCCTTTTTTGCTAGTAAGAAATACAGCTACAGCCGCTCCAGAGATTGTTCCTAAAAGGATTGATGAAAATTTACCCATAATAAGCCTTCTTTCTTATTTTTTAAATAGTTTTGTAATCATGCGCAAAGCTGATAAAGTTGCACCAGCTTTGACACTATTTTTTCCTGCTGCAGCGGCTTTTTTACTCAAATGACGAGCAGAATCATTCAAATCTGAAACGGACTCAGATAAATCTGCAACTGCAGTGAAAAGCGGGTCAATGGTTGTCATTTTTCCATTAATATCATCTGCTAAAACATTCACTTTCGTTAACAATTCATTGGTTTGATAGAGTGTCACATTGACATCTGTCGTCAACACCTGAATTGTTTTTTCTGTTTCGTCAACGACATTTGAGATTTTCCTAACCAAAAAAATCGTATAAACAATCAAGGCAACCAAAGCGAGGGCAACTAAACTATAAGCAATCTCAAGCATTTTTCTTCTCCTAACTTTTTAATAATAAGGGGTATCTTTTTTTCTGCGTTGGTAAATGACGAGAATGATTCCGGCAACCACTAGAACAGCAGACAACCATTGTGACACACGCAAGCCAGCAAACATGAGACTGTCTGTCCGCATCCCTTCAATGACCATGCGCCCCATTCCGTACCAAATCAGATAAAACCCTGTAATTTCACCACGTTTGAGGAAGTTTTCCTTTCTTCGTACAATCATCACCAGAGCAAATCCAAGCAAATTCCAAACCGACTCATAAAGGAAAGTTGGTTGTCGATAATGACCATCAATGTACATTTGATTGCGAATAAAACTTGGTAAGTAATTTAAACTTTTTACGACCGCTCCGTAAGCCTCTTGGTTGAAGAAATTTCCCCAACGTCCAAGACTTTGGGCAATCATTACACCCGGAACCGCAATATCTAAAAAGTCTAGCGTATTGATAAGCTTTCTCTGTGAGAAAAAATACAAGACAATCGCTCCGGTGATTAAACCGCCATAGATAGCAATTCCTCCGTGCCAAATGGCAAAAATCTCACCAGGATTTTTAGCATAATAGCCCCAATCAAAAATAACATAATAAATGCGAGCTCCAACGATTGCCAAAGGAAACGCAATGAGGATAAAATCAAGAATATCATCTGGAATGATTTTCTTCCGCGGCGCTTCATGCATAGCCAGATAAACAGCTAAAACTAAACCTGTTACAATACAAATCGCATACCAACGAATACTAAGAGGCCCTATCTTAAATGCAATTGGATCAATCATGAGACACCTCATTTTCACTAATGAGATTGGTCAAGCGTTCCTCAAAAGTCTTCGTGGCATCAAAGCCCATTTCTTTTGCACGGTAATTCATTGCTGCTGCTTCAATCACTACCGAAATATTGCGGCCCGTTTTCACAGGAATACGGATTCTTGGAATGGAAACACCTGATACTTCAAACTCTTCACCATTATTTCCTAAACGGTCAAATGTTTTATTGACATCATAATTTTCCAAATAAACGGCAATCTGCACTTGTGATGAATCTTTGACAGCACTAGCTCCATAAAGACTCATGACATCGATAATTCCGACACCGCGAATCTCAAGCAAATGGCGCAAAATTTCAGCTGGCTCGCCCCAAAGAGTCATTTCATCTTTTGCATAGATATCCACGCGGTCATCTGCAACCAAACGATGTCCTCTCTTCACCAGCTCCAATCCAGTCTCGCTTTTTCCGATTCCACTATCTCCTTGAATCAAGACACCCATTCCGTAAATATCCATTAAAACCCCATGAATACTGGTTCGCTCAGCCAAACGCGAATCCAAATAACTTGAAATCTCACCGGATAAACGACTCGTTGGGGTGTGACTGCTGAGAACAACAATTTCATTTTCCTTTGCAGCCTTTAACATCTCATCGGGAATTTTCAAATCACGCGCCACAATCATAACAGTGTCTCGTTCAAACATTTTCCGTAAAACCTGATAGCGATTGTGAGAGGTCATCTTCATCAAGTAAGACCATTCTTTCATTCCCATTAGCTGGATACGTTCTGGTGTGTAATAGTCAAAATAGCCTGTCATTTCAAGTCCAGGACGAGAAATATCAGAGGTCGTAATTTCTCTTTCCAACATTTTCTCGTCGCCATAAACCACATTTAACCTGACTTTTTTTAATAGATCTTTGATCTTTACAGTCATATTCTTCCCCTTTGATAGTTTCTTTTTCTATTATAGCAAATTTTCAGATTAAAGGAGAGTTTCATCCTTGTTTTTAAAGAAAATGGATAAACATACATAGCATTTACTACTTCTCTGACTGGAGCATTCTTTCTACAATTTGTTTTTGATCTTGAAATAAAGGATAACGGTTCATAAAATATCGTAATTCAATAGGTTTCAGCCAGATGTGACTATCCGTTTCACCCTCTTGATATTTCACGTCTTTCTCTGTGACAATTGCCTCATAAAAATCAAAATGACAGTGTTCTTTAGGTGAAGTCGTCTGCTCAATTAGTTGTATTTCTCTAGGAATCAGCCCAGTTTCTTCCTGCAATTCACGATAAGCTGCGGTCATGCTATCTTCACCAGCCAACACACTTCCTCCTGCACCAAACTCATAATAATTAGGATGAATTTCTTTTTTTGGACTGCGGTGCATCAGGAGAAATTCCCCATCTATATGACGAACAAAGACATTGACACAAAGATGGTACTTCCCTTCTGGAATCTCTTCTCCTCTGAGCAATTTATATCCAACTTTTTCCCGATACTCATCGTAAGCATCCCAATATTCCATCTCTTCTCCTTCAAAAATAAGAGAGTCCATTGCATGAACTCCTTTCTAGCATATATAACCAAGCGCTTGCTCCATCACACTCACCAAAACCAGCCGTCTTCTTCTTTGATTGCTTCTGCTTCTTTGCGCTTACGAGGTCCTGTCCCATACATTTCTTCTTCTACGTCTTCCTTGTAAGGCATCACAGATGATAAGATGATGTAGATGATAATCCCTAAACCCAAATTAGAAATGGTAAATAAAACGAATAAAAAGCGAACAAGACCTACATCTAGACCAAATTTATCAGATAAACCTGCTAACACTCCCGATACAGCTCTATTTCGACGTAATTTATAAAATGTTGTTTTCATAATCAGTAAGCCTCTTTCATTGATACTGAATCTAGTGTAGCACATTTCATTCATCATGCCATCCGTCCTTAGGCGGATTTCTGATTGTTTCTCCAAAATAGTCATTAAGACTGCAACTGTCTGACAAAAATGAGTTTCCCTTGGCAGCGTCCGCAGCAATACCGCTCAGTATTGATTCGTCTTTTTCTATGATATTGTGCACGGCAATGCAGGCATTGATAAACAAGCGTTTTTGAAGTTGATTGGCTTGATAAAGTAGGGGCATAGCGCAAACCATCCACGGCTTTCAATAATTGCTTGAAATCTCGATCCTTATGTCGATAGCCCTTCTTTTCAAAGTAAAGATGATAGTGACACAACTCGTGCCGCACAATTTTTCGGAAGGTTTCTAAACCAAACTGTTCATAGATTCTAGGATTAAAATCAAGATGCCCATCCTTTGGAAAAAAGCGTCCACCTGTTGAGCGAAGGCGCTTATTCCAAGAAGCCGTATGTCGAAATTCTTTGTCAAAATCTTCCAAAGAGACTTGTCTGACATAGTTAGTTAGATTCACGCGGTGCCACCAAGGAAAGATTGACCTTTTCTCTTTCTATATCCAATTTGTCTACCCACACGGTTACCAAGTCACCGACAGAAACTACTTGACTCGGATGTTTGACATAGCTGTTACTGAGCTTAGAAATATGAATCAAGCCGTCCTCATGAATGCCAATATCCACAAAAGCACCAAAATCAACGACATTGCGAACAACGCCTTCTAACTTTTGCCCAATTTGTAAGTCCTTTATATCAAGGACATCTTGACGCAGAACCGGTGCATCAAATGAATCACGCATATCACGACCTGGCTTGAGCAAGTCTGCAATGATATCCTTAAGAGTAGCTTCTCCCAAGTCCAAATCTGCAGCAACTTTTTTGACATCTAAAGACTGCAATTTTTCCTGAGCGGCTTGATCCAAGTCCGCAATTGCAAGCATTTGGAACAATTTCTCAACAGCTGGATAACTCTCTGGGTGAACACCTGTATTATCCAAAACATTATCACTTTCGGGAATCCGTAGGAACCCTGCCGCCTGTTCAAATGCTTTAGCACCCAGACGAGGAACTTTTTTAATGGCATCGCGCGAGCGAATCATGCCTTCTTCTTCACGATATTTGACAATATTTTCAGAAATAGTTTTGTTTAACCCTGCCACATGCGATAGAAGAGATGGACTTGCGGTATTGATATTAACGCCGACTTGGTTAACAACGGTATCTACGACGAAATCCAAGCTTTCAGATAATTTCTTCTGGCTCACATCATGTTGGTATTGACCGACACCGATTGATTTTGGGTCAATTTTAACTAGCTCTGCAAGAGGGTCTTGCAGTCGACGTGCGATAGAGATAGCCGAACGTTTTTCGACCGTCAAGTCTGGAAATTCGTGTCGCGCCAACTCGCTAGCAGAATAAACAGATGCGCCACTTTCATTGACAATAACATAGCTGACGTTTGGATGAGTCTTTAGCACCTCCGCAACAAACGCTTCGCTTTCGCGACTAGCTGTTCCATTTCCAATAGCAATGATTTCAACGCCAAATTGGTCAATCAAATCTGATAAATCTTGCTTAGAAGCTTCAATTTGTGCTGCTTTTGCCGGTGGTACAGGATAGATGACCTGCGTTGTCAGCATTTTCCCAGTCGCATCTACGACTGCTAATTTTGCTCCTGTCCGGAAAGCTGGGTCAAATCCTAGTACCACACGTCCCTTGAGCGGTGCAATCAAGAGCAGATTTCGCAGATTATCTGAAAAAAGCTGAATCGCACCGTCTTCTGCAGTCTCGGTCAATTCTGCCCTAATCCGACGTTCCATAGCTGGAATGATTTTCTTTTTCACTGCTTGCTGGATTGCTTCATGAATGTAGTCATTTTTGAGCTTAAAGCGCACTTCAAAAAATCGGATAATTTTATCTACATTGTGCTCAAAGCCAACTTTGAGCACACCTAACTTTTCACCACGATTAAGTGCTAAAGTGCGATACCCCTGCATATCCGCGATTTTTTCGGAAAAGTCATAATAGATTTGAAACACTTGCTTTTCGTCCAAATCGGCGTCTTTCAAAGTTGAAATAATGCTTGAATTTGTCAGCATTTCATGATAGGTCCAAGCACGCAGCTGCACATCTTCTGAAATGGCTTCCACTAAAATATCTACAGCTCCAGCTAGAGCTACTTCTGCTGTCGGAAATGTTTCGCTAGTTAAGGCAGTTGCTTCCTCTTGAAGATTGGCAGCATTTTGTAATATGAGTCGTGCCAAAGGAAAAAGTCCTGCTTCACGTGCAATCGTGGCTTTTGTCCGACGCTTTTCTTTATAAGGAAGATAGAGTTCCTCCACATCAGCTAATTTTTCAGCTGCTTCAATAGCTGCACGTAGTTTTTCCGTCAGCTTTCCTTGCTCTTCAATCTTCACGAGCACCGTTGCCCTGCGCTCTCTGAGGTTCGTCAGACTTTTATCCAAATCAAGAATAGCCTTAATCTCTACCTCATCCAAATTCCCTGTCATTTCTTTCCGATAACGAGCGATAAAGGGAATTGTGTTGCCTTCAGCTGTCAATTCAAGAACTTTTTCCACTTGCTTCTGACTAATCTTTAAATTTTGCGATAGTTCGATAATATTTGTTTCCATAAAGAATATTATACCATACCTTATCCAGCAGTCCAAATACAATTGTCTCTCTGGCTACTTTCTTCTTTCGCCATTATTTTATTCATTTGATGAATTGCAAGAATAAGTGCAATTTATCATTCTAAATAGTAAAAGAGTCCTCAAGCAGGACTCTAAAAACACTGATAAAGATGAATTATTCCTCAGATTATGTACTCAATCATTGTAACAACTCAGTTAAATACCCTCGCTTCATCATCTCTAGATTAAATACATTTGGAATATGAGCAAAAGCTTCCGCAAGAGGTAAGTGTGCCGTTTTCCAGCCCTGTCCATCTGTCACCCAGACAAAATTCACGTCATCTGCTGAACTCTCGACAAATTAGCTTAGTTCTGTGAGGCTCCATCTAATTTGTACGATTACTCAATAATTCTTGTATAAGTAATAAACGGTGTTCAATAGAGTCCAACCATTCTGGATGATAATCATATTCAAATAAATCTTGATCAAAAAATTCTAGTTTTTCACTCATCCATCGAATACAGTCGGGATCTGACAAAGTATAAATCATAACGGAGAGAGATTCGGCGTCTTCTTCATTGTCCCAATTAGGCCAAAATAATTTTACAAATTCATATACTTCGGATGGCGCTACTTTGTCCTTTGAACTATTTACGTTTACCATATCTAAAGGTACATACTCTGTTGATAGATAATCATTGGTATCTAGGATAATTTCTTCATTTCGATACAATTGATCAACTTGATTTATCCCCTCTTCAACAGTTGAAGCGTCAATTGTTACAATTTTTGACAAAGTTTCTATTATCTCAATCTTCATCCTTACCTATCCAACTTTCTATACTGACCTCGTCCAATAAATTCAATGATATTTTTATCTCTCAGCACTTGTAACTGCTGCCTAATTTTGTCTTTAACAAAGTGATTATTTGGATATTGTTCCTGCAACTCTTTTTCAAATGCATATACATCACTCAAAGTAAAGTTTTTCTTCGGGATTCTATCAATACAATTCAGAATATCTAATGTCCACCCTCTTGCATCTTTCGTCTTATTTCGTAAAAAAAGTGTTTTTTGAAAATTTTCTTGTACTTGTCTCTGTTTTGCAATCTGTCCATCTCTGACTAAAAATATTTTTCCAATCTCTGGAACGTGCGAAATATCAATATTGCAGCCTATCCAACCTGCTCTTTGAGCGCTGGATGACAAGGGTTTTCTTTTAATAACAATTTTAGGTGTAAAAAAATGTTTCGGAATTAAAATAAAATTTATTACCGTCATTTCTTTAGAATAGTTCAAAAAGAAAAAGTTAGGGTTATTCTCACTTTCCAGACGACGAATCATCGTATCATAAGCACCGTCGTTAATAATTGTGGAAAAATTAGTTTGCTTACTTTTCAGCTCAAATTCTTCTCTACAATTAGCACAAAAGAAATCTGCAACAGGACGATTATTTTCAAAATGTGATAAGTAAATCTGCCCACAATTGGGACAATAAGCATTTTCCGCAACCCATGATTCTGTTATCACCCTTACGATTTGAGACTTACTCTTGTAACCCTCTGCAAGATGAGTGGGTAACTCTAGTTTCATATATAGTTCCTCTGTATTTTCATTTATGCATCAGATCTTCGTAATTCGCTAAAATTCTTTTTGACGAAGGAGTTACAAAAGGCTCAAAATAACGCTTATACTTTTCAGGCATATAGCTCCTCAATACACTTAAAAATTGCCGCTTTCCGCCCGTCCATTTGGTAAATGGTTGAAGATTATAGTATTTTAATCTTATATTATTATCTGGAGACATGATCCTTCCTTTGCACATATAGTCTATTTATTATACCACATTCATCTCCTTCTTTCACAAGCTAATTACTATTCTGCTGACTTTATTTCACCATAATTTTCAAAATGATAGTATAATAGTTAAAAAGGAAAAGGAGGCTGTTATGGCTATTAAATTTACGCGTTCAGATGATTTGGACAAAATGTTTGAAGAATTTGCAACGTTACCTAAAATCGAAAAAGTAGAATTTCCTGATGAAAAAGAAAAAAAGATTAAAAAAGTGGAGAAGGCTAAAAAGTCATGAGCTTTTTTAATCAACTGCCACCTAGTGTGCTACAAGCTGGTGCGATTTTCCTCTCCATTATTATCGAAGCACTACCTTTTGTGCTAATCGGGAGCATTATTTCAGGTTTTATAGAGGTTTATATCACACCAGACAAAGTTTATCACTATCTGCCTAAAAATAAATGGGGTAGGATTTTCTTTGGTACTTTTATTGGCTTTATTTTCCCTTCTTGCGAATGTGGAATTGTGCCTATTATCAATCGTTTTTTGGAAAAGAAAGTACCAAGTTACACAGCTGTTCCTTTTATGGTGACAGCACCTGTTATCAATCCTATTGTTCTTTTTGCGACCTATTCTGCCTTTGGGAATTCCTTTAAAATGGCTTTGCTCAGAGCCCTTGGCTCTATTGTTGTGGCAATCATCTTAGGAATTTTCTTTGGCTTTCTCAATACTGCAACTATTCAAAAAGAGAATCGAGTTATTCAGCATGAACACGACTTCTCTCATTTAAGTCAGCCAAAGAAAGTATTTCAAGTGTTTGTACAGTCTATTGACGAATTTTTTGATACAGGTCGTTACTTAGTCTTTGGTTGTCTCTTTGCCAGTCTAGTGCAAGTCTACGTGCCTACACGCATTCTGACTTCCATTAGTGCAACACCACTTATGGCTATTTTACTATTGATGGTGCTTGCATTTCTTCTCTCACTTTGCAGTGAAGCAGATGCCTTTATTGGTAGTTCACTCATTTCTAGTTTTGGCTTAGCACCAGTTCTCGCTTTCCTCGTCATTGGACCAATGCTAGATGTGAAAAATATCCTCATGATGAAAAATTACCTCAAAGGACGATTCATCTGGCAATTCATTGGAATTGTTAGTTTAGTTGTTGTCATTTACTCTTGGCTTGTGGGGGTGGTGCTATGATTCGTTTTCTAATTTTAGCTGGTTACTTTGAAATCACCATGTATTTGCAACTTTCCGGCAAGCTCAATCAATACATCAATATGCATTTTTCTTATTTGGCATATATTTCCATGGTACTTTCTTTCGTGCTAGCTATTGTGCAGCTCATCGTCTGGATGAAAAAAATGAAAGTGCACAGCCATTTGACGAGTCGTTCTGCAAAATTTGCTAGTATTGCTTTTCTTGTTGTACCACTTGTCGTTGCTCTCTTCTTTCCAACGGTCAATTTGGACTCTACAACCGTTTCTGCTAAGGGCTACCATTTCCCGCTGGCTGACGGTAGTTCTAAGAACATTCAGGCTGATGAGGGCACTACCAATCAGTACCTAAAACCTGATACCAGTACCTATTTTACTAAAAGTGCTTACGAGAAAGAAATGCGGGCAGCTGCAAAAAAATATCTGAAAAAAGACATCATTTCCGTTACGACGGAAAATTATATGGAAATCATGGAAGTCCTCTATGATTATCCAGATGAATTTGCGGGAAAGCGGCTAGAATTTACTGGGTTTGTCTATAATGACCCGAGCGATAAAAACAGCCAGTTTCTTTTCCGCTTTGGTATTATTCATTGTATTGCCGATTCGGGAGTCTATGGACTTCTGACAACTGGTAATACGGAGCATTTTGAAAATAATACCTGGATAAGAGCAAGCGGGAAAATTACGATTCGCTATCATAAACAACTAGGACAAAGTTTGCCAACGCTTGAAGTGGATAGTTTCAAGAAAGTTGAAAAGCCTAGCAATCCTTATGTCTATCGTGTCTTTTAACCTACATTGAATAAATAAAAGAAGACCTGAGAAGTATTTCTCTAGGTCTCCTATTATGCTCTTTTGTGAGCAATTATGATAAAATAAGAGAAATTTGTATTTTTAGGAGGTACTATGTCACATCAAAATCAACCTGTTTCAAGGAAAACCTTGCTATCTATTTTCGCCACTGCTCTAATTACTTTTGCTGGAATTCTTTCTGAAACCAGTATGAATGTCACTTTTCCACATCTTATGAAAGTTTTTCATACAGACCTTGGCACATTGCAATGGATTACAACAGGTTATCTACTGGCTGTCGCCATTACAATTACACTTGGAGCCACTCTAGCACACAATTGGTCTGAGCGTAAAATTCTCTTCATTAGCCTAGCTATTTTTACGTTAGGAAATGGTGTTGCAATGCTTGCGCCTAATTTTGCCTTACTCATGTTAGGACGCATTTTGCAAGGTTCAGCAACTGGAATTGCTACCCCCCTTATGTTTAATCTTATCGTAGAACGTATTCCGCGTAGCCAAATTGGTTTTTACATGGGATTGTCTGGACTTGTTATAAGCCTAGCTCCTGCGATTGGTCCCACCTATGGCGGCTTGATGATTGGTTCATTCGATTGGCACATGATTTACACATTCATCATGCCGGTTCCGATTATCTCCTTCATTTTAGGATTTTTCTTTTTAGAAAATACCCCCAATAGAAAGGAACGTCCCTTTGAATGGGTTTCTTTCTTGCTCCTTGCACTCGCACTTACTTTTTCTATTATGGCGATTTCTAGTTTAGAAGCAGGCAGCTTTAATTGGAGCTTTGTCATCATCTTTTTATTATCACTTATCCTTTTCATTTGGAGAAGTCTAACCGTTGAACATCCTTTTTTAGATATTCGTATTTTGAAAAATCCAGTTATTTTACTAGGGATTATTCCTTTCTTTCTCTACCAATTTTCAAATTTATCAGCCAATTTTCTGATTCCTAATTTCTTGGTTTTAGTGAAACACGAGGCTACTTCTGCTGCTGGCTTTGCACTGCTACCTGGAACAATGTTAGGAGCTTTTTCGGCACCTTTCTTGGGGAAATTATATGACACCAAGGGACCCAAATTTTCTCTATATGGTGGGAACCTCCTCTTTTTCTTAGCCGTTTCCGTTTTTGCATTCTTTACAAAAGCCTTAACATTACCGCTCATCATCCTTTTTTATATTTTCTTTACGATTGGGCGCAATCTGGCTTTCAACAACACGATGGCCTTATCTGTTTCACAAATTAGTCGTGAAAAGTCACCAGACGCCACTGCTCTCTTTCAAATGGCTCAAACATTTGCTGGAGCTTTAGGAACGGCGATTGCTGCTATCATGGTCAATCAAGCTCCTGATACTACGACAGGTGTGCATCTTGTCTTTCTTCTTCTATTTGTCCTTGTTATCCTTATTTTTTATCTTTTTTACTCTTTATTTCGAGCTATCAAAAATCAGAAATTTTAATCAATTTATGGTAAAATAAATAAAATATTAGAAAATGGGTGTTCAAAATGTCTTCAAAAGTGATTATTACAATTTTTGGTGCCAGTGGAGATTTGGCAAAAAGAAAACTCTATCCCTCCCTTTTTAGATTGTATAAATCTGGCAATCTGTCCAAGCATTTTGCCGTTATCGGCACAGCTCGCAGACCTTGGAGCAAGGAATATTTTGAATCTGTCGTGGTCGAGTCTATCACAGACCTCGCAGATAGCCCTGAGCAAGCACAAGAATTTGCTAGCCATTTCTATTACCAAAGTCACGATGTGCAAGATACCGAGCATTATATTGAATTAAGAAAACTACAAAATCGTCTCAATGACCACTATCATGCAGAACACAATAAATTGTTCTTTTTATCTATGGCTCCTCAGTTTTTCGGAACCATTGCTAAACACCTCAAATCCGAGCAAATTGTAGACGGGAAAGGATTTGAACGCTTAATTGTAGAAAAACCGTTTGGCACAGACCTTGCCTCTGCTAGCAAACTGAACGACGATTTGTTGGCAACATTTGACGAAGAGCAGATTTTCCGGATTGACCATTATCTCGGCAAAGAAATGATTCAAAGTATTTTTGCCATTCGCTTTGCCAATCTTCTTTTTGAAAATGTCTGGAATCGTGATTATATTGACAATGTACAGATCACTTTTGCTGAAAAGTTAGGTGTGGAGGAGCGTGGTGGTTATTACGACCATTCAGGTGCACTGCGCGATATGGTGCAAAATCACACACTTCAACTCCTGTCTTTACTTGCTATGGACAAACCCAAAACTTTCACCAAAGATGATATTCGGGCTGAAAAAATTAAGGTTTTCAAGCACTTGCATAAACCTACTGATAATGATCTGAAAAAACTCTTCATTCGTGGTCAATATACTTCTGGTAAAGTAGACGGGAAAAAGTATATTTCCTATCGCAGCGAACCAAATGTTGAACCAGAATCTACCACAGAAACCTTTGCTTCTGGTGCATTCTTTGTAGATAGTGACCGATTTCGCGGGGTGCCATTTTTCTTCCGTACTGGAAAACGTCTTACTGCCAAAGGAACTCATGTCAACATTGTTTTTAAGCAAGTGGAATCCATTTTTGGCTCCTCGCTCCAACCAAATGTGTTGACCATCTACATTCAGCCAACTGAAGGTTTTTCTCTTAGCATGAACGGCAAAGAAGTGGGCGAGCAATTTAACTTAGCTCCATTGACACTTGATTATCGTACAGATGCAACAGCTTCTGGTGCGTCACCAGAGCCCTATGAAAAGCTCATCTACGATGTGCTAAACAATGACTCAACCAATTTTAGCCACTGGGACGAAGTTCGCTCTAGTTGGGAATTGATTGACCGTATTGAAACCTTGTGGGCAAATAACGAAGTTCCCCTTCATCATTACAAATCAGGTACTATGGGACCCGAAGCCAGCTTTGAGCTCCTTAACCAATTTGAAGCTGATTGGAATTGGCGTCCAGACGAAGCCTATCGCAAAGAAGGACGATTGGGGTAAAGTAAATATATACAAAAGACTTGCAAAATGAATGAATTGCAAGTCTTTTTTCTTATACCAAGCCCTCTAAGAGCCCTTTCATAAAGTTTTCAGAGTTAAATACTCCAATATCGTCAATTTTTTCTCCGAATCCAATCAGTTTAACTGGAATATCCATCTCTTGACGGATTGCAAGAACGACACCACCACGCGCTGTTCCATCAATTTTCGTCAAGACAATTCCTGTTACTGGCGTAATTTTTGAAAATTCCTTAGCTTGAACAAGGGCATTTTGACCGGTTGAGGCATCTAGTGCCAAGAACGTTTCATGCGGCGCAGCTGGATCTACCCGTTTGATAATCCGTCCAATTTTTTCCAACTCTGCCATTAGGTTATCTTTGTTTTGCAAGCGTCCGGCCGTATCAATCATTAGAATATCCACATTTTCAGCCTTTGCACGCTCCATACCGTCATAAACAACGCTAGCTGGATCACTCTTTTCTGGACCTGTCACAACCGGAACATCTACTCGACGTCCCCATTCCACCAACTGAGCAACAGCTCCCGCACGGAAAGTATCAGCTGCAACTAACATGACTTTCTTGCCAGCCAGCTTATATTTATAAGCCAATTTCCCTATCGAAGTGGTTTTCCCAACTCCGTTTACACCAACAAAAAGCATGACTGTCAAACCGTCTTGTAAATTGATTTTTTCGTTAAATTTGCCATCTTTCTCATAGATGTCTACTAACTTTTCAATGATGACCCGACGAAGGACATCTGGCTTTTTGGCATTTTCAAGGCGAGCTTCTTGGCGTAAGGCTTCTGTCAGATTAGAAGCAACTTGCACTCCCACGTCACTCGTAATCAAGAGTTCTTCTAACTCTTCAAAAAATTCCTCATCTACCGAACGGAAATTGGCAAAGAAAGCATTAAGCCGCGCTCCAAAACCTGTCCGCGTCTTTTTAAGACTACGGTCATACTTTTCCTGAACCGTTTCTTTTTGAATAGATGAACTTGCTTCAATTGGTTCGCTAATAGTCTTCTCTGCCGTAGTTGACTCTGCTGAACTTGACCCTGCGTTCGCTTCGTTCAACTGCCTCATATTTTCTTGTTCTGCCTGCTGTCTTCTAGCTTCTGCTAAACGTACCTGTAAATCTGTGGCAGCTGGATGAGTCGTATGTTGCGAAAGGGCTGCTGTCTCGTCAGGGTGTGGAGTTGCCGTTTCATTCTGTAATGTATGATTTTCTGGAGCTTGCAAATCATTTTCAGCAAACTCTAGACTTGATCCTGTAGTAGCCGTTTCCGGCTCCATTTCTTCTACTTTTTCTTGAATGGTTTCAAGACGTGTCTCATCATTAGCAAGACGTTCTTTCAGCTCTGTTTGGAATGTTTGTTCATCTAGATTCTCAGATTGCGTATTCTCTACAGGAGCTGTTTCTACTTTTTCTAGATTCTTTCCTTGATCATCCTCTGATACTGTTTCTACAGCTTCTTCAGGAATACTTTCAACTGGTTTTTCTTCTTTTTGGCGACCAAAAAGGCGATCAAATAAACCCATTCAATTCCTCCTTTATTTCAGTGCATATTTTTCTATAGCCCAAGCAACAGCATCTTCATCATTGGTCATCGGCGTCACCACATTGGCAACTTCTTTGACTGCTGCTACTGCATTTTGCATAGCTACACCAAGTCCTGCCCATTTTATCATAGACAGGTCATTTGCTTCATCTCCGCAAGTCATGACTTGACTTTGTTCAATTCCTAAATGAGCAATCAATTTTTCTAAGCCATTTGCTTTATGGACATTCTTCGGAGACCATTCTAACAGCATATCGCGCGACTTAAAAATTTCATATTTGTCAAATAAATCGGACGAAAGTTGAGCAATACCACGATCAAGCGGATCTGGTGCATAAGCTGTTACACATTTATTATAAGTCTGTTGGCTAGATAAGTCTGCAAATGAAACCGACTCAAATGTTAAAGCAGGATTGCAAGTTTGGTAAAGCGATTCATGGTCTGACTGGATTTGGTAGACAGTTCCTTCGCAAATCGCATCTAGTGGCAAGCCTAACTTTTCTGTTTCCTCAAAAATACGAGCCACATCGTCATAGGCAAAAACTGTTTTATCAAGAATTTCCCCTGTATTGCGTTGCACCAAACCACCATTAAAAGTAATGGTGTATTCGTCCTCTTGATTAGCTACACCCAATTCGTTTAAGAAAAGCTCCATTGCTTTGAGAGGGCGACCGGTCGTCAAAACAATCTTGATTCCCTGCTCTTGAGCCATCTTAAGAGCTGCTAAATTTCGCTCTGAAATGTTTTTCTCAGAAGTCAGTAAAGTTCCGTCTAAATCCAAGGCAATCAATTTTATATCTGCCATTATAATCCCTCCATATACGTCATCACTGAATGCACCGCATGATGCCCAATGACCTCTTTAGCTACTTTCAAAATCTCTGGGCGAGCATTTTCAGGGGCAATAGGATAACCTGCTACTTGCATCATGTGTAGATCATTCAAATTGTCACCAAATGTCATGACCTGATCCATTTCAAGATTTAATTTCTTCGCCAATTCGACAATGGCAACGCCCTTGTCCACATAGTCTAGGACAATATCAATTGACTTATAACCTGTCGTCATGGCTTTGACACCAGGAACGTGTTCATTGACCCAGGCCTCACCAGCAGCTACTGTTTCTTCAGAAAAATTGGTTGTAAATTTGAAAATTTCATCTGTAATATCCTCCAAGCGAGCTACTTTTTGGATGTTTTCATTATAGTGCGCACTAAAAGCTAAATAAGCTGGATCAACCGTTTCCAAGACATAACAGCCTTTTTTACCTGTTAGAAGCAATTCACTGGTATTGATGAAAGGAGATGTCTTCAATTTCTCAAAAGCTGACAGATAAAAATCTTTGGACATAGTTGCTTCATAGAGATCTTCTCCGTGAAATTCTACCAGACTGCCATTTTCAGCAATAAAAATTATCTCATCTCGCACATCCTCAAATAGCTTTTCTAATGACAGCAAACCGCGTCCACTGGCGACTGCAAAATAGATGCCCTTTTCTTTAAAATGGAGCAACAACTGCTTCAGTCGAACCATATCAAACTGCCCTTTGTCATCTAAAAAGGTGCCGTCCATATCTGTCGCAACTAATTTTATATTCATTTTACATACTTTCTAAATCTTTTAATTTTACGGAGACAATCTTTGACACACCAGACTCTTGCATGGTCACTCCATAGATAGAGTCTGCTGCGGACATCGTTCCTTTACGGTGTGTTACCACGATAAACTGGCTTTCCTTGTCAAAGCGATTGAGATAGTCTCCGAAACGTTTGACATTAGCTTCGTCAAGTGCAGCTTCCACCTCGTCCAAAATGACAAATGGTATCGTCTTGACACGAATAATGGAGAAGAGTAATGCTAAGGCTGATAGCGCCTTTTCTCCTCCGCTCATCAGATTGAGTGATTGGATTTTTTTGCCGGGCGGTTGAACCGAAATTTCTACCCCCGCAGTCAGCAGGTCGCCTTCGGTCAAAATCAAGTCCGCCGAACCGCCACCAAACATCTGTCTGAAAGTCACTTTGAAGCTCTCACGAATTGCTTCAAAGGTTGATTTGAAGCGGTCTTTTACTTCGTCATTCATTTCTTCGATGGTTCCCAAAAGCAAATTTTTCGCAGAGAGTACGTCATCTCTTTGAGTATTGAGGAAATGCAGTCGTTGACTGACTTCTTCAAATTGCTCTACCGCATCAAGATTGACTGGCCCTAAAGCCCGAATAGCCTTTTCTAAGTCCTTGACCTTAATTTCAGAAACCGCAAGATTTTCTAGTGGACGAGCCTGTTTACTAGCTTCATCAAAAGATATTTGATAGTCATCTGTCAAATTCGTCAAAAGGTGTCGAAGGACATCTGCAATCTTATCTTTTTCAGCTTCTGCCTTGGCTTGACTGCGAATCAAATCCTCATTTTGCTGACGGGCTTGTTCCAGATGACTGGTAAGATCTTCTGCTTGCCCTTCCAAATCGTCCAGTTCAAACTGACACCGAATATTGGCTTGGTTCAAAGCTGTCTTTTCCTGTATAGCCTGTGTTAATTGCTCTTCTAAAACAGCAATATCCACTTTTGAAGCTGTCTCTTCCGTTTGCTCCATCAAGAATTGTAAAGTTGAAATCTCTTTATCCAATTCAGATTTTTCATTGGACAAACGTGTGAGATCCATCTGAACGTAACGTTGATGCCCCGTCAGCTCGGTACGGACCAATCGAAGCTCAGATAAGTGGGCTGTTAGCTTGTCTAAACGTGCCTGAACAGCATCTTTATCTGACTTAATCTGCTCAATCTCTGCTTCTGTTTCGGTTTTCTCTTGCTCAATTTCTGCAAGGCGATTAACCAATCGTTCCTTTTGCTCCGCCATATCAGGAAGAACTTCACGAGATAGCTCTCTTTCTTGCAGCGCTAAGAGCTCGGATAAGTCTTCAACCTGTTTATGTGTTTGCTCATAAGCCATTTGAGCCTTTTGCTCTGCTAATCGAGCTTCCTCACCACTTGCTTTTATTTCTTCTAACAGACTGTTGGCTTGGCTTAGCTGTGTGTGCAAATCCTCCACTTGCTTTTCTTGCTCGGCTAATGTTACATTCTTCTCAGAAAGTTCCTTTTGCAAAGCATCCAACTCCGGCTTGATGAAAATTGTATTGTTATTTCGATTAGCGCCACCTGCATAAGAACCGCCTGTCCGTAATTCTGTTCCATCCAGCGTGACAATTCGTACTTGATACCGAACTTTGCGAGCAGCTGCTCGCGCATTTTCTACCGTATCAAAAATGGCTGTTGTACCTAGCAAATTTTGGAAAATATGCTCTAAACTCTTATCATAGCGCACCAAAGACGAAGCCAAACCAAGAAAACCATTACTCTTTTCAATGCTTCCTTGATGATGATCTGGTAAATGCCGCGCTTTAATCGTTGTCAGTGGCAGAAAAGTTGCCCGTCCTGTTCGATTGCGTTTCAGAAATTCAATTGCTCGTGTCGCAGCTTGTTCGTCCTCTACTATAATATGCTGGCTACTTGCTCCAAGTGCAATTTCAAGTGCTGTCTGATAATGCGAATCAAAGCTCAATTTTTCACTAACAGCACCGATAATACCGCCCAGACGCTCTGCTTCTTGAAGAACACTTTTCACCCCAGCATAGAAATGACTGTGATTTTTCAGAATAGCTTCTAAACTACCAACACGCGCCTTTTTATTTTTTACATCATCCATTAAATCAAACATTGCCGTTTGGTTTTGCTGATAATTCGTTTTTACAGCTTGAACTTGCTTTAGCTGTGCTTGATAATCTGTCAGTAACTGCTGAACCGACTGCCGAGCTGTTTCTAAATCTTCCAGTTGACTTTGCTCGTTGATTTGAAGATTCTTTAAATTTTCTTTTAACTTAGCAAATTCTGCTTGTTTGCTTTCAGATAATTGTAACTCGTTGGCTAAGCGACTTTCCAAAGCAGTTAAGTCATTGGACAAGTCCGCTTCTTCTTGCATCAATTGGACAAATTCAGCACGTAACTTTTCAATCATCTGGTCAGGATCATCCGAAAATGCCTCAATTTCAGCTTCTAATTTATGAATCGCTTGTTGATTTTGTTCCAATTTTACAGCAAAATCAGCCAACTGCTCATCTTTTCCTTGCCATTCTGTTTGGACTGCCTCTAATTTTTCTGTCAATCCTTGCAGGCGTTCCTCGTTTTCCTTCCGACTGTTGGCAGCTTGACTAGATTCTAATTTGGAAACTTCGATTTGGCGTTCTAAGTCACTGATGAGGCGTGTTAATTCAAGCAAACTCGCTTGGTCATCTGCCATTTGTTTCTGCAAATCATGGCGTTTTTCTTTCAGAAGAACATTTTCTTGCTCTAGCTGGTCACGTTTGCTGTAATAAGCAGACAAAGATTGCTGAATCCCCACAAGCCGTTCTTCAGTATCATTCAGCTGTGTTTTATTTCCCTTTATTTGAGCAATCAATACATCTAAATAAAGAGCACGGCGTTCCTCATCCAATTTCAAAAACTGCTTAGCAGTCGTAGCTTGCTTTTCAAGAGGCTTCACTTGACTATCGAGCTCATAAATAATATCTTCCAGCCGATCTAGATTATCTTGTGTTTGACTGAGCTTGCTTTCAGTCTCCTTGCGCCGCGTCTTGTATTTCAGTACGCCAGCCGCTTCTTCAAAAATGGCACGGCGCTCCTCTGGCTTGCTATTGAAAATTTCTTCCACCTTTCCTTGAGAAATAATGGAAAAACTATCTCGCCCAAGCCCTGTATCCATAAACAAATCATGAATATCTCGCAAACGTACCTTCTTGCCATCTATTTTATACTCGCTATCCCCGCTGCGATAAATATGACGCTCCACACGAATCTCATCTGCAGCTTGCTGGATAAAACGGTCTTTATTATCCAAAACGACAATAACAGAAGCATAATTCAGTGGTTTGCGAGTCTCAGTTCCCGCAAAAATGACATCTGGCATTTTCCCGCCACGGAGACTTTTAACACTGGACTCCCCCAGTGCCCAACGCAGGCTTTCAGTAATGTTACTCTTTCCTGAGCCATTTGGTCCAACGACTGCTGTCACTCCCTGATCAAATATTACCTTGGTCTTATCTGCAAAAGATTTGAAACCTTGAATTTCAATTTCTTTTAAATACATGAATGACTTTCCTTTTCAAATGCATTTTTAGCAGCTTCCTGCTCTGCTAATTTTTTCGAACGTCCTTGCCCTTGTCCAACCGTTCTGCCATCAACAGATACCGCTACAGCAAATTCTTTGGCATGAGCTGGACCAGACTCAGAGATGACTTGATAAACAATCTCGACATCACCATTGACTTGGAGCAGTTCTTGTAGCTTGGTCTTGTAATCAACCACCTGCTCAAAGTCTCCAACTTCTACCTTTGGAATCATGACTTGATACAGGAAATTTTTGACCGCTTCCACTCCTTTATCTAGCAACAAAGCTCCTAAAAAGGCTTCAAATAAATCTCCAAGAATGGTGTCACGATTGCGACCACCTGACTTTTCTTCGCCACGACCTAATTTGATAAATTGATCAAACTGACAATCTCGACTAAAACCAGCCAAACTCTCTTCACGTACAATGGTTGAGCGAAGTTTTGACAAGTCCCCTTCTGGTTTTTTCGGATATTTTTTATACAGATATTCCGAAATCAATAATTGCAGAACAGCGTCTCCTAAAAATTCCAAGCGCTCATTGTGTGAAATGTTTAAGAGGCGGTGCTCATTGGCATAGCTAGTGTGTGTAAAAGCTGTCTCCAGCAACTTTTCATCTTGGAAGACAATTCCAAATTGCTGACTCAAAACTTTATGTAAATCTCTCATTTTTTCTCCTTTCAAGAAGAACTTTTTCTTTTAATACTCAAAAAACTTAACAATCACCTCCAGCTGTCTCCCAGACAATTGGAACTAGAAAGCAAGCGGCGGGTGGGGCAAAAACTCTACTTGAGCTTTTGAGGTCGCAGGTGTAATCAACGAAGTCAGTAACAAAGAGTACAGCAAGGTTGACAAATGCTTCGCTTTCCTTCTCTGCCACCTCTCACAGTCATCCGGACTGTGAAATCCGACGAAGTTTGAAGAGATCTTCACAGAGTATAAAAAGAAAACAAATTCTCTATTATTATATCAAAAAAATCCTTGATACTCCAACGATACCAAGAATTTGATAGGAAAAGTTCACCAGAGATAAAATGAATTTTCATTCTTTATCTGGAATGACTTTGAATAAATAATACGTCATAAAAAGGGTTAAGGCAGCTAAAGCAAACTTCACCCAGATAAGAGGTGCAAAGAAGATAGAAATTCCCGTTAGAATATAAATGGAAATAAGAATTTTTCTTTTACGCTCCCGAGCAATAGCACCTGTTTCGCGAAAGTCCGCCACATAGATTTGATACAACTTAGTATGGTATAGCCATTTTTCAAATCGTTTGGAAGAGCGTGAAAAGCATGCAATCGCCAACAGCAAAAAAGGGGGGCGGTAATAGCGGTAAAGCAACTCCCAAAAGGGCTAATCCTACTGAAATAAAACCAATCATTAAGTAAAAAATTCGCATTCTTTCTCCTAAATATTTGTTAAAGGTGTCGCCGTATCTGGCGATGTATCACAAATATGAAAATCATGCTCAACCGCCAAATCAGCCTGTGCTAATTGATTGATCATTGTGATATGAGCCAATTCTTTGGTATTATTTTCTTTGCTAAGATGCCCTAGATAGATTTTCTTAGTGCGATAACCCAACGTACGAATCATGGTTTCTGCCCCGTCATCATTCGACAAATGTCCTTGGTCAGATAAAATCCGCTGCTTCAGGCTCCAAGGATAAGCTCCGCTACGAAGGATTTCAATATCATGGTTGGACTCGATCAAATACCCGTCCGCATTTTCAATAATCCCCGCCATACGATCGCTAACATAGCCAGTATCCGTCAGTAGAACAAAACTTTTATCGTCTTTCATCAGTCGGTAAAATTGCGGTGCAACCGCATCATGACTAACACCAAAACTTTCAATGTCAATATCGCCAAATGTCTTGGTTTTTCCCATTTCAAAAATGTGCTTCTGACCAACATCAATCTTCCCAAGCGCTACTTCCATAGCATTCCATGTTTCTTGATTGGCATAAATGTCTAAATGATATTTCCGTGCCAAAACGCCCACACCATGGATATGATCCTTATGCTCATGCGTTACCAAAATGGCATCCAAATCCTCTGGTTTACGGTCAATTTCACTCAATAAGCTGGTAATTTTCTTCCCAGACAAGCCCGCATCAATCAACAACTTCTTCTTTGGAGTTTCTAAATAAAAACAGTTACCGGTAGAACCTGACGCTAAAATACTATACTTAAATCCTTTCTCGCTCATGGCTATCCTTCTAATTCATCTTCTTCCCAATCATCATCTTTGACAGCTTCTTTGTCATATGGCAGAACGATTGTAAACGTTGAGCCTTTGCCATACTCGCTCTTTGCCCAGATAAATCCGTGATGTTGCTTAATAATTTCCTTAGCAATAGCTAAACCTAATCCGGATCCACCTTGTGCACGACTTCTTGCTTTGTCTACACGATAGAAGCGGTCAAAAATTTTCGGTAAATCTTTTTTAGGAATCCCTAAGCCCTCATCTGATATAGACAAAATCATTTGGGTCTCGGTTGTTTTCATACTCACTGTGATCTTACCGCCGTCAGGAGAATATTTAATAGCATTGTTGATAATATTATCAATCACTTGTGTCATCTTATCTGTATCAATTTCGACCCAAATAGAGTTAATAGGATAATCTCGAATAATTTCGTACTTCTTATCATCATTCTGACTTCTGATTTTGTCAAAACGATTTAAAATAAACGTGATAAAAGCTGTAAAATTCGTCAGCTCAATATCCAAATGACTAGTCGCATTGTCAATACGTGACAAACTCAGCAAGTCCGAAACCATTCGCATCATCCGATTGGTTTCATCTAACGAAACCTTAATAAAATCTGGTGCAACTGGCTCAGACAAAGCGCCCTCATCTAATGCTTCCAGATAAGACTTGACACTGGTCAAGGGAGTACGCAATTCATGACTGACATTAGAAACAAATAGTCTCCGCTCACGTTCCTCTTTTTCCTGCTCCGTTGTATCATGCAGCACTGCAACCAGCCCTGAAATAAAGCCTGATTCTCGCCGAATCAAGGCAAATCGAACACGTAAACTTAAAAACTCTCCATTTTCATCCTGCGAATCAATGGTCAGCTCTGGAACTTTCGTAATCAAGTCTCGTAAGTCATATTCGTCTTCGATATCCAGCAGTTTTAAGATATTCATCTTTCGTGCTTCGGATTCTTTAACTCCCAACTGCTTGGTCGTCATATCATTAATCATGATAATCTGCCCACGACGATTGGTCGCAAGAACGCCGTCCGTCATATAGGATAAAATACTCGACAGGCGCTTAGTTTCTTGCTCTAAATTTTCATGCGTTAGACGGATTACCTCAGATAAATCATTGATACTATTGGTAATATCCGTAATTTCTGGGCCACCTTGCATATCTAAAACTTCTGAATAATCTCCTGCAATTAAGTCTTTCACTTTTTGATTCAATTGGCGAATACGAACATTATCACGTCGGTTTTCCAAGGAAAGCAAGGTAATCACCAAAATAAATCCTAAAATGAGTAAGACAAATACAAAATCTTTTGATACAACAAATTGTCTAATATTATCAATCATTGTTTCTCATGTAATATCCAACGCCGCGCCGTGTTAAAATATACTCTGGTCGGCTAGGAATATCCTCAATCTTTTCTCTCAAACGGCGAATTGTCACATCGACCGTCCGTACATCTCCAAAATAATCATAACCCCACACCGTTTCTAGCAGATGTTCACGCGTCATCACTTGCCCGATATGCGTTGCCAAATGGTGGAGCAATTCAAACTCACGGTGTGTTAAATCTAATTCTTCGCCATGCTTTTTCACGACAAAAGCATCAGTCAAAATCTGCAAATCTCCAATCACAATTTCTGTCAGAGCAGCTTCTGCTTCTTGATTTTCAATTGTCAAATCTGTCCGCCGCAAAATGGCTTTAACACGCGCCTGCAACTCACGATTAGAGAAAGGCTTTGTCATATAGTCATCCGCACCGATTTCAAGACCAATAACTTTGTCAAATTCACTGTCTTTGGCAGAAAGAACGATGATTGGCACATTACTCGTTTTCCGAATCGTTCGCGCCACCTCTAAACCATCCATTTCGGGCAACATCAAGTCCAAAATCAAAATATCTGGACGTTCTGCTTCAAACATTTCTAACGCTTCGCGACCGTCGAAGGCTGTCACTACTTCATAACCTTCTTTTACCATGTTAAACTTTATAATATCTGAGATTGGTTTCTCATCATCTACAACTAATATTTTTTTCATTCTATTCACCTTTTTCTATTTTTTCATTATACCAAATTTTCCTTAAAATTTACCAATTCAACTCATAACACATCATTTCTTTACTTTACAAATTTAAAACAAATATGTTAAAAATATGACAGCAAAGACAGGCTTTCATATCAAAAAATAGTCCAGACAAAAGCGTCTTAGACCATTCATTGAATTTTTAGGAAAAACTATGAAACGCAATACACCTGTCTTAACTTTTCACTGCTACTGTAGTAATTTCCTAAAGAAGCAAATGCTCTGAACTGCTAGATGTTCATTTACTTGTCTTTCTCCAGCGAAATATCCCATAACCTAACAGCATCCCCACCAATAAACAGATAAAATAGGCTGCATGATACAGGAAAATCCATTCACCAAAGGTCAGAACCGTCACAAGGAACATAAGCGTTGCTAAAAGCAAAAAACGGCGAGAAAAGCCATTTAGTCCAGCATAGACAACTGCTACAAGGAATGTTGCCAGCGGTGAATATATCAAAACATTATTCACCACCAAGCCCTTTCGTAACAATTCGTCCATTGGTATCATTTGGACAATTCCATAAAATAACGAATAGAAAAAGAGTAGTACAGCTAAAAAAGGAAGATCGCGTTTCATTTTCCCACCTCGCTAGTCTAGGAGTTTTATTTTAGGTATTTCTGTATATTTTTGATTTGTCGTTTAGATGCTTTAAACATTCGCGCTGATCCATTTACAGGAAGGGCAATCGCTTTTCGGGGAAGATAAATGACAGATTTCGCTAATCGCTTACTAACAGACTCCTCCGGATATAAATCATTGTTGAAATCTTTTGAAATGGTTAAATCCAAATAAAATTCATAGACACGACGGCCGAAGTTTTCAGCAGAGATTTCGTATAATTTTGCAGCGAGACTTTTCTCATCCAAATCCGGTGTTGCAATAACAGCTTCCAAAATCGCTCCTGCCAAATCACGTTCTTCATAATAAAGCGTTCCAAACATCTTATCATTGATAACGTTGTCCAGATAAGGATTTCCGTGAGCAATAATAGGAGTGCCACTCGCTAGGCTTTCTAAATATGTCAAGCCCTGTGTCTCACTCGTTGAAGCAGAAATAAAGAAATCCGCTGCTTTATAATACAATGCGGTTTCACTTGGTGCAATCATTCCTGTGAAAATCACTGCATCCGTAATATTCAACCGTTTGGCTTGCGCTTTTAAGTCAGATAAATACGGTCCATCTCCTGCCACTACTAATTTCACATCTGGATTTTCTTCCAAAACTGCCGGCAGAGCAGCCAAAACTGCCTGAATATTTTTTTCATACGAAACACGTGATAAACTAAGCAACATAGTTTCTTGATTTGAAATGCCTAATTTTTCCCGTAAATCAGCAATATTCTCACTAGTAATTTCTGGACGTTCAAATTTAGCCAATTCAATTCCAGTAGGAATAACACGTTTTTCTACTTTTACTTTGTATTTCATGAGCAAGTCATAAACAATCTCGCTCGGACAAATCACACCGTCTAAATCACTCATAAAACCGCGAACAATGTATTTGACCATGCTAGGACGAATGACCATGCCTTTAGCAATATAACGTACATAATCCTCATACTGTGTATGATAAGTATGAACAACTGGAATTCGCAGCTCCTTTGCAATCCAAACACCTAATAAACCCAAAGAAAATTCAGTCTGGGTATGAATAATATCCAATTGATATTGGCGAGCAATCTCTAAAGCCGTTGAAAAACCGCGATAAGCAATTCGCCGATCTTTAAAGGCAAAAAACGGCACGCTGGGAATCCGAATAATCTGCCAATCCTCATAACGATTGACATCCTTATCTGTCGTTGTAAAAATAAAAACGGTATGTCCTAGCTTTTCTAATTCTGTTTTTAAAGTGCGAATACTAGTTGCCACCCCTGAAACCTGAGGGAAATACGTATCCGTAAAAAGACCAATTCGCATGCTACATCTCCAATACTTCTTGATAAGCATCCACAAGTTTATAAGCCACATCATCAATTGAACGACTCTGCGCTACCTTATAGCCAGCTTCTCGCTTATCTACTTTACCATCCAAAATCTTTTGGATAGAGTCTACAAATTCATCTACATTATGCCCCAATTCAGCCGATTGCTCATCAATCCAGCCCTCATATACAGGAATATCCCGTAAAACGACATGTTGATGACTAGCCAACGCCTCTAGCACTACAATCCCTTCTGTCTCCTCATAACTTGGGAAAAAGAAAAGACTGCTACCACTCATAGCTCCTTCAAAAACGGCACCTTTAAAATAACCCGGGAATTCAACATTTTTAGGATGATTAAAAAGCACAAGATTTCTGATTTTCCGTGGAATGATCCATTTGTTAATACTGCCCAACCAAATAAAGCGGACATCTGGCATTCTGCGTGCTACTTCTACAAAGTCTTCTATTCCCTTGCGTCTAAAATAAAGTCCCGCACAGACAACCACCTTGTCTCCTTCTTGGATATGAAAATGTTTTCTAAACACTTCTTCTTTATGTGGATCTTTTTGATATTTATGAAGGTCAATCCCATTAGAAACAGCCACAATTGGTGTTGTCACACCATAGCCCTGAATCAACTTTTTGGAGTATTCAGACGGTGTAATGATAAAATCCGCCATTTGGTACATGTGAGCTAGATATTTCCCAAAAGCAGAAGCAAAAAGATTTGACCCAATAAACGAATTGCGAAAATCTTCTTTAGTCGAATGCCCATGCATAATCACTTTTTTCCCTTGTTTTTTTGCTTTGTGCAAAAGTCGCAAACTTCTAGGCCCATAAGTATTGATATGAACCACATCATAATCTCCTGAAGAATCGGTCGTGTAGGGAATTCCAGCCAAATCTAGAGCTTTCATCTGATGTTGCAAAGCTCGTCCAATGCCTGATTTTTCCAAAACCGCTTTACCTTCTAAATACAGTAATACTTTCATATCTTCTATTATACCCAAAAGATAGAAAAAATAAAA
>NZ_JAKZJH010000011.1:0-48477 GCF_031142795.1 Streptococcus sp. IsoGale021 | reverse complement strand
TGTAATCGGTATCAATAGAAGCATTAGAAGTATCTTCAACACTCTCTTTAATCGTTTCGCCAGCTTGATTTCTATAATTTACGATAACATTTCCAGTCACTTCAACGTAAGAATTATATACATTGGTTATTCCTAATTTAACTGTACCTGTTATATTATCAGATGACGATACATATTTATAAACTTTACCATTGAATGTTATTCGGTCTTCATGCGTTCCTGTATAACTTTCACCTATAAGTGTGCCTTTAGGTTTGACAGTTTGTGTTTCTGTCAACTTAGTAGTTGTACCTTGAATATAATTGTCAAGTAATACAGTCCCTGCTTTATTATAGCTAAAGAATTTATAACTTAAATTAGGCTTAGTTAAAACGAAAGGTGAAGGCAATTTACTTGTAATTGCTAACCAGTACCCGCTATCAAACTCTGAATCCCTACGCATGGTAAACGAGATAACATCGCCATTATCTATTACACCAGCGATACTAGTCTTATAAAAATCCGGATGGTTATATCTATCTGGGATATTTTGTGTCGGACTACTTGCAGCTAAACGATTATCAGATTGTTTTTCAACATACGAACCAGTTATTTTTACTGGTTTGAAGTTATAGTCTGCTATCCCCTCTTCATGCTTCTTTCCATCAGCACGTATCGTTTTTGACAAACTTGTCAGTGCCAATATAGCTGGAGTTGCTTGCTTAAATTGGATGATATTATCATTCTCGTCATAAAAACGAATTTTTACACCATATTTAGAAGGAGCAGTTAAGTTATAAAAAGTATAAATCCCCTTAGTTGGATCTTTCTCAGCAAAACCGATTATTCCTATCCCATTATTTAAATTTGTTACTTCATAAACAACTTTAGCAATTTTTGTACCATTATAGCTAGAATTTTGTAGATTTGTGTAAGTAGCTGTTATAGTTTGACCTTTGTTAATTTTGGGAATCACAAAATTCCCTGATGCAGAAGTTTTGTATGCAGCTATTGGATTATTAGCAAATGTCCTACCACTACCTATATATTCTTCATATGAGTACGCTCTAGGCGCATCTTGCTGACCAAATTCAGTTGTACCTGTAATTGATAGGTGAGCATTTGGTTCGTTTTCAAATTTCAGTCCTTGAGTTACAACTTCACTAAGATAACCTGGTTTTTGAGTATTACTCTGTGCAGTTGCATAGTCGTTTTTATATTTATCAACTGCCTCCTTTATTTTTTGGGCCTGCTCTTTCTCACGAGTGACAGCCTCAGCTTCTAAAGTTGCAACCTCTTCTTTAATATTCGCAGTTCCAATATTTTCTGTCGTCTCTTGCTTTGCTTCAATCCCATTATTCTTGGCTTCTGTTACAGCGTCTTTTAATTCTTGATTTTCAACTGTTACATTTGGATTTTGATTTTCTGTCTGTGCAGTAGATAGCATTGCTTGAGAAGCGGCTGCAGTAGGTGCTGTTGCAGCTGCTCTACTAGTTGAACTCATAGTAGTGGCTGAATCAGCCTTTGTAGTTGTCAGAGTAGTATTATCTTCTTGTCTAGCCATTTGTGATTGTACAACAAGACTTGTATTTGACGCTTCAGCTATAGGTATAGGTGCTGTTGTTTTAGGACTTTCAATATCATCAGCCGCCACACTCTTGTGTAAACTAAACATTGCGATTATTCCAAATATAATAACACCAACAGTCCCGTAAATTTTATTTTTACGAATTGAGCCATGACCTTGAAGTTCATTATTTTTTCTAAACATGCTAGTATCCTTTTTATAAATTATTTATCTTATCTATTCCTGAAGGTATAACTATATATGGAAATAGAAGAGTTTCATTACTAATTACAACTATATTATTACTTGTAATCACGTTAAAGATATCATTATATATTATACTTTGATAATTGGAATAATTCAACTAATATGATACTAAAATACATGAAAAACACATGTAAAATGTACTTAAAATAAAGATAGCTGCAAAGTTGTTCACAGCTATCTTATAATGAGATGAAGATTGTTCGTTTTATCTACATTTCTTTTGTTGTTTTCAAATTATCATTTCCAAAAGAAAGACCCGTACCATGAGGTAGGGACTTTCAATTCTTATTTCGCAATTGGGTAAACAGAAACTTGTTTTTTATCGCGACCTTTGCGTTCAAAGCGTACAACGCCTTCCACTTTCGCAAACAAAGTGTCATCTCCACCGCGTCCAACATTGACACCTGGATAGATGTGAGTACCGCGTTGACGATAAAGAATTGATCCACCAGTTACAGTTTGTCCGTCAGCCGCTTTAGCCCCAAGACGTTTTGCTTGTGAATCACGTCCGTTAGATGTAGAACCTCCACCTTTTTTGTGGGCGAAAAGTTGCAGATTAGCAAGATTCATTTTCAACATAATGTTTTTCCTCCGTGTTAGTTTTCTGTGATAACTCTTGTTTGGACGAACTCAGCTGAGTCCTCCGATAAGTTTGCCATACCTAAGAAGAATGATTCAAAGAAAAGTTGAGTCATTTCTCTTTGGTGAGATGGAATATCTGTAGGAATCTCTACCCGTAAGAATCCACCTTCTTCTTCGTTTAATTCTAAGATTGGTTCATAGCCTGCGAATTTTTCAATCGAATTGATGAAATTTATGGCAAGCGTAGAAACCGACGCACACACGACATCAAAGCCGTATTCGCCACTTTCGGCGTGTCCAGTAATTTCTGCACTCCTCAGCTCACCATCCTCGGCTCGTTCAAAGACTGCTTGTATCATGTGCTCTCCTTAAAAATTAAGCGTTGATTGCATTGATGACAACCTTAGTATATGGTTGTCGGTGACCTTGTTTACGATGGCTACCTTTTTTAGGTTTGTACTTGTAAGTAACAACTTTCTTTTGTTTTCCTTGCTTTTCAACAGTTCCAACAACAGTAGCTCCAGAAACAAGCGGAGTTCCGACAACAGTGTTTTCACCACCAACAAGAACAACTTCGTCAAATGTTACATCTTGACCAGCTTCAACGTCCAATTTTTCAACGTAAACTGCTTGACCAACTTCAACTTTAACTTGTTTGCCGCCAGTTTTAATGATTGCGTATGTGCTCATTATGCACCTCCTATGAATTTTACGGGTTTCCCCTAATTTTGTGAAGACTCGCCTAGCATCGTGGGACGAACCACTTATGACGATGTTCGAGCGGTTGCACAGGCTGTGCATAGTCAACTCTATAAGTATAGCATTTCTGATAGCCTTTGGCAAGTATTTTTTATCAAAAGACTAACTCAGTAGCTTTTAGTAATTTTTAATAATTTCCCAGAATAACTTCCAATCTCAAAATCCGTTCTTATTACAACAATCCCTCAATCATTTCATCCACCTCGTCTGTTTCTGCTTCTGGTGTAATTTCAGTAATGATGATACCAGCAACAGCACGTTCCACTAAAGCATCCACATCCATACGTGCTTCGTATTGCTCGGCATTTTTTATCTTTGGATTGGTTTTAGGCCTGTCTGGCGCAAAGATGGTACAACAATCTTCAAAGGGTTGAATCGAGATATTAAATGTATCAATCTTTTCAGCAATGTCAATGATTTCTAGTTTATCCATAGTCACGACTGGACGAATAATTGGAGTATTGGTGACAGCATTGATCGCTTGCATACTCTCTAGCGTTTGGCTAGCAACTTGACCAAGACTTTCTCCGTTTATGATAACAAGTCCCCCGCGTTCTTCACGAATGCGATCTGTAATGCGCATCATAAAGCGACGAGTTAGGGTCATCAGATAAGCTTCTGGTGCTTTCGCTTTAATTTCTTCTTGAATTTCCGTGAATGGCACTTCAATAAATTGAATACTGCCACCAAATTTGGTTAATTTGCGCGTCAAATTTTGCGCCTTTTTGAGAGCACCGGGACTTGTATAAGGGGGGCTAGCAAAGTGCACCGCTTCAATATCCACTCCACGTTTTAGAGCTAGATAGCCTGCAACGGGTGAATCAATCCCGCCTGACAGCATCAGCATGCCTTTTCCAGATGTTCCGACAGGAAGACCGCCTGCTCCACGAATCGTTTCATAGGACAGATAGGCTGCTTCTTCGCGGATTTCTACTTGCAGTGTAATATCTGGTGCTTTCATCTTGACTTGAACATGTGGAATCGCATCAAAGACTGCATTTCCCAAGGTCTGGTTCAATTCACGACTATCCAATTCAAAATTGTGGTCACTGCGTTTGCTGGCAATCTTAAAAGTCATCCCCTCTTTGTAAATTTCTTTCATAATTGTCTGCACCGCTTCAACCAAAGCAGGAACTGATTTTTCAATCTTATAAGACGGCGAGAAATTTTGAATCCCAAAAATCTGTTTAAGCGATTCTGCAACAGGTTGATAGTCCGTTCCGTGAAGATAGACATGTGCACGATCTCGGTCTGCTTTCACATGCACATCTGGGTAAATAGAGAGGACTGCTTGCATATTGCGTTTCAATTTGTTAATAAAACGCATGCGATTTTTTCCTTTGGTTGAAAGCTCGCCGTAACGAACCATAATTTCTGAATATTGCATTGTTTACCTTACTTTTCTAGTTTTTTCATAAATGAGTTTAAACGTTGTCAGAAATTGCTCAATCTGACTCATATCATTATCGGCATCCAGACTAATTCGCACAGCCGTTTGAGCCAGGGATTTTTCAACACCCATAGCTATTAAGGTTCCAGCTGGTTTGCCAGCTTTAGAGGAACAAGCACTCGTAGTAGATATATAAATATCATACTCTTCAAAAGCATGGACCACTACTTCTCCTCGTACCCCCTTGATACCAATAGTTAGAATATGCGGTGCAAAATTTTCTGTTCCTGAAAAAATTGTTACATCAGGGTATTTAGCTAGCTCTTCTAGGATAATCCCTTTCATCTTGGCTGTCCGTGTAGTGAAGGATCCCAGATTTTCTATAGATAAACGCAAAGCTTTTGCCATTGCTACAATACCAGCCAGGTTTTCAGTCGTAGAACGCTTATCTGATTCTTGACCACCACCATTCAACAGCGGGCTGATTTTCTTACCAGACTTGATATAGACAAAACCAACACCCCGTAATCCATGAAATTTATGACTAGAAAATGTCGCAAAGTCCACGCGCTCGGTCAAGTAATCTTTCGTTGGAATCTTAGCTATGGCTTGTACTGCATCCACATGAAAAGAAATAGTTGGCTTGTCCGCTAAAAGTTCTGAAATAGCTGCAATTGGTTGAACAGAGCCGATTTCATTGTTGATCGCCATGACTGAAATTAAAGTCGTATCCGATCGGATAAGGGTAGCTAATTTTTCAACATCTACAAAACCTTTTTTATCAACAGGCGCAAAATCCACTTCAAAACCTTGCTGCATCAGCCAGAGAGCGGATTCTTTCACTGCTGGATGCTCAATAGCAGATACAATGATATGCTTACCATAGTGCGCTTTTTCAAAAGCCACACCCTTGATAACCCAATTATCACCTTCCGTCCCTCCAGACGTAAAGAAAATCTCTTGAGAGGATTTACCGAGAAGCTCCGCAATTTGCTTGCGAGATGCATCTAACAAGCGGGTCGCCTGATTGCCCAAACTGTGGAGACTAGAAGGATTTCCCCAAATTTTAGAAGCAACTTCTGTATAGGTAGCCAAAGCCTCTGGGTAAGGCTTGGTCGTTGCTGAATTGTCTAAATAAATCATCTTAAATCTCTCCATTTCAATACTCCTATTGTAACACGAAAAAGAAATGGGGACAACAGCAAGACTTGAAATGAAAAGACCCTCCAAGTTTTGACTTGAAGAGCCATGAAGGCTAATCATAAAATTCATGCAAGAGAGCGGATAGTTCCTGTTGTTGTTCGATGAGGCTTTGACCGATTGTAGTTGATTTTATCAAAGTTCGCTCACGGACATGCTCAATCACTCTCTTCAAGGATGAGAGATCTACAGCCTTCTCAATCATTTTTTGCACATTTTGAAAAGGTTGGTGTGTGACAATTTGAAAACCATATGAATTATTGAGCAAGGAATAGCCAGCAATTCCCGTTTTCTTTTGATAGGCTTCACACAAACCACCGTCAATAACGAACAGCATTCCTTCACCTCGAATTGGAGATTCGCCTTTCAACGTTTTTACAGGTGTATGCCCATTTACAATCCTAGAATCTTCAGAAAAGAGACCGAATTCTTCCAAAATCAACTTGCAAATCTTAGCAGAATTCCGATAGGAGAAATATGGATTTTCCTTTTCAACGTGCGTTTCCTTATCCTCAATAAAATAACGCTCTAAGGTGGTCATCTTATCCTTGCCAAACAAGGGAGACAGTTTTCCATTCCAACAATACCAGATAAGATCCGTTGAGAAATCGTCTTGAATCTCTGGATTTTTAGAACTTTCTCGAATGTGATATTCAAAAAAGTTGAGCAATTCTTTACCAGCATAGCGAATTTCATTGATCTGTAAAGGTTGAAAATCTCCAGATTCTTCCAAAGGAATGCAGCCATGAAAAAGGAGGTGATTATTATAAATCTTATACATCGAACCCTTGTTCATCAAAAAAGAAATGTGACGTTTGATTTGAATCGAATGTTGAAAAGAATCTAGCAAAGTAGCAACCACTTCCTCTTCCTCGTCTGTCAGCTGATCTGGCTGTTGAGGATTGATTGTTTGGAAGCAAGTATTAGCTAAAAAATGCTTCTTTTCTCCAACTAGAATACTCTCTTCCCAATAATCAATCTTATCAAGCGTCAAGTTTTGAGCCATATCAAACTCCGGCCGCCTTTTAATCAGTTGATTTTCCAATTTAAACTGAATGATTGCTAGTGCTTGGTGAACCTTTTCCAACTGGAGAATTTCTTTAGGAGAATAGCGGTCGCTTCGTTTTCCTAAGTTGGGCTTAAATTTCGCATTTTCCGAATAGGTCTTTTCGGCAAAAAGAACGAGCGGTCTTAGATTGAGACCATAAGCTCTCTCAATATCGTAAAGATAGCCATATCTAGCAGCTATTCGCAAGAGAATAAGCAAACATTCTTTCGAGCCAAAGAAAGCCCCCATCCAGATAATATCGTGATTGCCCCATTGAATATCCACAGAATGATAAGCCATGATTTCATTCATTACTTTATCTGCGGCTGCCCCGCGGTCAAAAATATCGCCAACTATATGAAGATGATCAATGATTAACTGCCGAATGACCTTTGCTAATGCCGAAATAAACTGACTTGCCTCGCCTAAATCAATCAAATAGTTCTGAATCGTTTCAAAATAAATATTGCTATCCGGCAAATTTCGATCTGTATAGAGCAATTCTTCAATCACATAAGCATATTGTGGCGGCAAAGCCTTTCTCACTTTGGAACGAGTGTATTTTGCTGCCACAAAAGTTAGCAAAGTCAACAAGTTTTGAATAATTTCTCCATACCGGCTCTTGTCTTTCAAAGGATAAAGAAAACCATCGCTCAAAACTTCCTGAGGATAAGCAATCAGCAAGGTCAGCTTGTCTTTTTCCGCTTTTGATAATTCCTCTCCAAAGCAGTCGTTGATTTTTTCATTCAGATTCCCCGCACAGGTCCTTAGGATATAGTCAAAAGCCTCAAACTCACCGTGAATATCGCTAAGATACAATTCTGTCCCTTTTGGCAAATTTAAAATAGCTTCCAGATTGATTAACTCTGTAATGACTTTTTGTTTGGAATCAAACTCTTTTAATAAAATTCGTTTGTATTGTTCCATTCGTTCACCTCGTTTAAATACAGCACCTTAGGGCTTTAATTCTTATTTTGAAGCTAGAGATTTTAAGTGTTCTTCAATAATGCAAGCCGTCTCTTCAATAGATTTATCTGTCATATTGATAACATGAGCCTGATATTTTTGGAAAACTTTTTTAGAATAGTCCAATTCTTCATAAATTTTTTCAATATCTGTATAGCTTGTAGCTTGTGTCAAACCGAGCGCATCCAGACGGTTACTTCTCACTTTTGCCAATTTATCTGGGTCACACACCAAGCCTATCATTCTTCTTCTATCTACTTTATCCAAGACTTGCGGTAGCGGAACCTCTGGAATCAAGGGAAGATTGGATACTTTGTAGCCTTTATTAGCTAAATAGATGCTGAGCGGAGTCTTGGAAGTTCGAGAAACTCCTAAAATCACAAGATCCGACTCCAAAAATCCTTGTGGGTTCTTGCCGTCGTCATATTTAACAGCAAATTCAATAGCAGAGATTTTATTGAAATATTCCGTGTCCAAACGGTGCAGAACTCCTGGCACCTCAATCGGTTGCGTGCCTGTTTTTTCTTTGATGATTTCAAAAAATGGGTTCATCAAATCCAGATAAGACAAATGATTGACTCTGCTAAATTCCCTCGCAGTTGCTGCTAAATGACTGTCTACTAAGGTACTGATAACAACTGCGTCATCTTTGATAGCGTCCTGCAAAATATCCAACAATTCAGATTCCTTATTGATAAAAGGAAACCGATAGCTATTGTTGAAAATCAAATCTGGATATTGAGCCATAACGGCTGATAGTAATTTTTGGGATGTTCCTCCCAAAGAATCAGAAATGGCGTAAATGGTAATCTCTTGTTTCATGAAAACTCCTTTTTTATCTATTCACTTCTGCATTTCTAGCTTCTTGGATAATAAAGTCCAACAAGGCTGATTTAGTAATTGTTCCGATAATATGACCTTCATTTTGCTCCTCCACAACAGGCAAGGAATCAATGGCAAAATCCTGCAAAAGTGCCGCAGCTTCAAGGATATTCAAATCCTTATGGCAGGTTTTTATATGTGGCATTCTGGTCATGCAAACGGCTACTGGTGTCACATCAATATTGGCATTGAGCGCCGCTCTTAACAAATCCTTTCGCGATAAAATACCTAGTAGCTGCTTTTTTTCATCTATCACATAGAGAACATCTGCATCATACATAAATAAAGTAATAATGGCATCTTGAATAAACGAATCGTGCGCCACCAATACTGGTGAGGTCATGACATCTTCAACTTTCTTCTGAAAAGTATCAAAGAAAAAGAGCGTTTCCAAATCCGAACCAGCATAAGTGTAGCCAACTTTCGGACTTGCTTTTAAAATCCCCACTAAGGTTAGAAAGGATAAATCTGAGCGCAAAGTTGCTCTAGACACATCTAGCAGTTCTGAGATTTTTTCACCGCTAACTGGTTGATCTTTCTTTACAATCTCAACGATCTCTTTTTGTCGTTTTGTTAATTTCAACTTTTACTCCTTTTCCAATATCAATTTCAAATCATTATTATGTGTCATATTATAACAAATAAAACTCTTTTGTCAACGATTTATGATTTGTTTTTTCAGTTGACAAACATATATGATGTATATTACAATGTATTTGTCTTTTATTATGACACATATTTAATAAATTGGAGGCAAAAATGGATAAATGGATTTATTCTTTTGAAGAAGGACGCGCTGAAGACAAGGCGCTACTAGGTGGTAAGGGTGCCAATTTGGCAGAAATGACCCATTTGGGGCTGCCTGTACCTGAGGGATTTACGATTACAACTCAAAGTTGTCTACGTTATTTAGAAGCTCCTTCCTTTTTTGAATCTATTTTAAAAGAGGAAATTTTGAAAGCGATTACTAAACTAGAAACCAAAACGAATAAATTTTTCATGGGGAATGAACCCTCACTACTACTGGTTTCTGTCCGTAGTGGAGCTAAAATTTCTATGCCTGGTATGATGGACACGATTCTCAATCTTGGTCTAAATGACTTGCGTGTTCAGACTTTAGCAGATGCGACAAATGCCAATTTCGCTTACAATTGTTATCGGCGTTTATTGCAGATGTTTGCTGATGTCGTTTACGGCATTCCCAAAGAAGAATTCGACCAATGCTTAGAAAAAAACGAAAAACAGTTGAGTAAGAAGGTCAATGACTTTTCAAAAGAAGAACACCAATCACTTATTCAACAATATAAAGAACTCTATCAAGAACACTATCAAAATTTCCCACAAAACCCTAAAGAGCAACTCTACGCTGCTATCAAAGCGGTATTCAAATCATGGAACAATCCACGCGCTAAAGTCTACCGTGAACTAAACCACATTCCACATGATTTAGGTACGGCTGTCAATGTCCAGAGTATGGTATTTGGCAATAGCGACCAAAAAAGCGGCACAGGCGTTGTTTTCACCAGAAATCCTGCCACTGGTGAACATCATCTGTTTGGGGAATTTTTGCTCAATGCTCAAGGAGAAGATGTCGTTGCCGGTATTCGGACTCCAGAGCCGATTGACTCTCTTAAACGAATCTTACCACAGGCCTATGAAGATTTTTGCAACTACGCCAAGATTCTTGAAAAACACTACAAAGATATGCAAGATATTGAATTTACTATTGAAAAAGAAAAACTTTATATCCTGCAAACTCGAAACGGAAAACGGACGGCTAAAGCAAGCTTAAAAATTGCTTTGGATTTAGTGAGCGAAAAAATGATTTCAAAGCAAGAAGCTCTCTTGCGAGTCAGTCCTTCTACCATTGACCAACTGATTCACCCTGTTTTTGAAGAAAAAGCTTTAACATCAGCTCATCACTTAACTCAGGGGCTTCCCGCTAGTCCAGGTGCCGCAACAGGAGAAATTGTCTTTACTGCCGAGCGCGCCAAAGAATTTCATGCACTTGGAAAGAAAGTGATTTTAGTTCGCCAAGAAACTTCTCCCGAAGACATTGAAGGAATGGTAGTTAGTCAAGCAATCGTGACCAGTCACGGTGGCATGACTTCTCATGCAGCCGTTGTAGCTCGTGGCATGGGCACTTGTTGTGTCGCAGGATGCGGAGAATTATCTATCAATGAAGACGGAAAAACACTTGTATGCGGTAAGGTAACCTTAAAAGAGGGAGACATCCTTTCTGTAGACGGCACTTCCGGCAAACTCTACATTGGAAGCATTCCAACCACTATGATTGATAATAATGACGAATTACAACTGTTCCTTTCTTGGGCAGATGAGATTGCACAGCTAACCGTTCGAGCGAATGCCGAAACCATTCAAGATTTGAAAACAGCTGTTCAATTTGGAGCCAAAGGCATTGGTCTTGCTCGTACAGAGCATATGTTCTTTGGTGAGGAACGGATTTTAGAAATGCGCAGATTGATTTTATCAACGAATGAAATCGAAACTAAGTCTGCTTTAATGACACTTTTGGCATTTCAAGAAGAAGATTTCTATCAGATGTATCAAACCATTCAAGATAAACCGATGATTGTCCGCTTGCTAGATCCGCCTATGCACGAATTTTTACCAAAAACACAACAGGAAATTGAGCAATTAGCTAGGAAATTGCAAGTACCTCTTGATACACTAATGCGGAAAATCACTTCTCTACAAGAAACGAACCCAATGCTGGGACATCGTGGTTGCCGCTTAGGAATTACACAGCCTGAAATTTATAAAATGCAGGTAGAAGCCATTTTTAATAGCGCTATAAGACTAGCAAAAGAAGGCATGATCATTAAGCCAGAAATCATGATTCCTTTAATTGCAGAAAAGTCGGAGTTACTTTCAATCAAAACATCTCTTTGTCAGCATATTGATAAGATTTTCAAGAAACATCACATGCAGCCATTCCCTTATGAAATCGGTACAATGATTGAACTGCCGCGCGCTTGTTTCATCGCAGATCAGTTAGCCGAGGAAGCAGACTTCTTTAGTTTTGGTACCAATGATTTGACGCAAATGACCTATGGTTTTTCTCGTGATGATATTGGAAAATTTATCCAGCATTACAAAGAGGGAGAAATCATGTCATTTGATCCATTCCAAACCATTGACCGAGCTGGAGTGGGCGAGCTCATGAAAATAGCTATTTCAAAAGCTCATCAAGTAAAGCCAGAACTTCCAATTGGTATTTGTGGTGAAGTCGGAGGAGATCCTGCTTCTATTCCTTTCTTCCAAGAGATTGGCATTACTTATGTTTCTTGCTCACCTTATCGCGTTCCTGCTGCACGATTAGCTGTTGCGCAAGCACATCTTTCCTAGTTCCTTCCTTATAAGTGAATCAGCTCTTTCTATCTGCTAACAGGACAGACAAGGATGGAGCTGATTTTTTGTAAAAGGTAATTTTTTCAATCAATTTTCGATTGCTTTACATGAAATTTTCAACATTTTAAATTTTTTTAAGACAATTTTAAATAAAGAGGGTATAATGAAGATGAGAAAGGAGATTATCAACTCACAATGGAAAATTATTCTCGAAAAAACAAAACTTCAACTACTAAAGAAGAAAAAGCGCCTACTCGTCACCATATCAAAAAAGGGCTGTCAGCTTTTCAAAAGACCCTTGCTACGATTGGGAGTATTCTTGGGATTATCACCGCAACAATCACAATCCTGACTTTCATGAATAACAATAAATCTGATAACAAAACAAAAACCAGTCAGACAACACAAACAACTATTATCAAAGAAATTCAGAAAGAAACAACAACAGACGGGGCTCAATCTAGCAACACGACTGCTACTAGTCAAGGCGAAACAGAAACAAGTAGCGCTAGTTCTGACACCACGCAGTCTAGCAATACATCAAACGATATTAGCTCTAGTCAGACAAGTAGCAAAACGACTGACAACGACACAAATACAACTACTTCAAGCTCTAGTAATTAAAAAAACGGAAGTGAGACAACCAATCAGATCAATGTCTGGGAGTTGCTCAACTTCCGTTATTTTTTATATTTAATTTTATACTCTCAATGAAAATCAAAAAGTTTGAATGAGATTCACTGCGTGAACCTTGTCCTACGACTTCAACTGGCTTCCAGAAGGTTTTTGATGGAAACCTTGCTTCCTTTATCCGCAGTCTTTAATAGTTCCTCGGGCTGTTAAAGTTTACGAAGTTCGAAACAATTTTCACGGAGCATTATTTCCGATACATTTTCACTTGAAGATACAAGTCATTATAAATTCCTAGCCATTTTGAGCCGAGCTGTTGATAAACTTCTAAGTGCTTCAGAGTTTCCTCATCTGGGTAAAAAGCTTTGTCCTCTTGGATTTCTTTTGGCAGCATCGTCTTAGCAGGCATGTTAGGCGTTGAGTAGCCAACATACAAAGCATTTTTATAGGCATTTTCAGGTCTTAACATAAAGTTAATAAATTGATAAGCAGCTTTTTTATTTTTAACTGTTTTAGGAATGACAATATTGTCAAACCAAAGATTGCTGGCTTCTGTTGGAACAACATAGCGAAGTTTGTCGTTTTTCTCTAACATTTGCCGTGCTTCTCCTGAAAAACTAACACCAATCGCCGCATTGTTTTGAATCATATAGCCTTTCATCTCGTCTGCTACAATGGCTTTGATATTAGGCGTTAATGTATAAAGCTTATCAACCGCTTCTTGTAATTGCTTAGTATTTTTAGAATTGAGGCTATAACCTAAAGCATTTAGCCCGACACCCATTACCTCGCGCGCTCCATCAATCATCATAATAGAGTTTTTATATTCAGGTCGCCACAGGTCACTCCAATGCTTAGGTGCTGTTTTGACCAATTCAGTGTTGTAGACAATGCCTAGCGTTCCCCAAAAGTAAGGAATGGAGTATTGATTTTGGGGATCAAATGATTGATTTAAAAACCGATTTCCAATATTTTCTAAGCCTTTAATCTGAGAATGATCCAGCTTTTCTAATAAGTGCTCCGACATCATTTTTGAAATCATGTATTCACTGGGAATAGCAATATCGTAGGTTGTCCCGCCCTGTTTAATCTTCGTGTACATGGATTCGTTGGAATCAAAGGTTTCATATTGGACTTGGACACCGGTTTCTCTGGTGAACTTCGTCAGCAACTCTGAATCAATGTAGTCTCCCCAATTGTAGATGACTAATTTGTCACCAGAACCGATTTTTGTCCGACTTTCAATGTGATGGCTCAAGCCCCAGAGGATAAGGATAATAGCAACAATGCCCATTAAAAATGAATAAAGCTTTTTCATGCCGCATCCTCCTTCTCACGAGAAATAAAGTAATAACCAATCACCAAAAGAATACTGAAAAGAAATACCAAAGCAGAGAGAGCATTGATTTCTAAAGAAATTCCTTGCCGAGCCCGCGAGTAAATCTCAACCGACAAGGTTGAAAAACCATTTCCAGTCACAAAGAAGGTCACTGCAAAATCGTCCAAGGAATAGGTGAACGCCATAAAATACCCTGCAATAATCGCTGGTGTCAAATAGGGCAACATGATTTCTTTTAACATCTGAACTTGGCTTGCCCCTAAATCATAGGCCGCCTTAATCATGTCGTCATTCATCTCTTTTAGCCGTGGCAATATCATCAAAACTACGATAGGAATTGAAAAGGCAATATGACTCGCCAGAACAGATAGAAAACCTAATTGAAATTTGATAGTTGTAAAAAGAATTAAGAAACTTGCCCCAATCATGACATCTGGCGCTACCATAAGGATATTATTAACCGATAAAAAGGCGTTCTGGTATTTCTTTTTGGCTTGATAAATATAAATGGCACCAAACGTTCCGATTGCTGTTGCAATCAAAGAAGATAGAAAGGCTAAGAAAAAGGTCTGCGCTAAAATGAGCATTAAGCGAGTATCACTGAACATATTTTGAAAATGCGTCAGACTAAAGCCTGTAAACTTGTTCATATCATCGCCAGCATTGAACGCATAGCCAATCAAATAAAAAATCGGCAAATAAAGAATTAAGAAGACGACTGTTAAATAAATACTAGCAGTTTTTTTCATCGCTCTCCCCTTTCTTTCGTTGCCCACATGATAACGAGCATGGCTACAATCAAGACAACACCAATGGTTGAGCCCATGCCCCAATTTTGTGTAGTCAGAAAATGCTGCTCAATGGCTGTACCTAGCGTAATAACGCGATTGCCACCGATCAAACGCGTCAGCATAAAAAGACTGAGACTGGGAATAAAGACTGACTGCACACCACTTCTCACGCCATTCATAGATAAAGGAAAAACGACACGACGGAAGGTTTCCCAACGATTGGCACCAAGATCATAGCTGGCATTGATCAGATTTTGGTCCATGTCCTCTAAAACATTAAAAATCGGCAATATCATAAAAGGCAGTTCAATATAACTGGCTACAAAAATAAAAGAGAAATCTGTAAACAGGATTTGCTGAGAGCCAATCCCAATAAAACTTAAAAATTGATTGACAGAGCCATTTTGCCCGAAAATCCCAATAAAAGCATAAGCTTTGAGAAGGAGATTGACCCAGGTCGGCAAGATAATGAGCATCAACCAAAGCTGTCTATGCTTTAGTTGTGTCAATAAAAATGCCGTTGGGTAACTGATTACTAAAGTGACAACTGTGATAATCCCCGCATATAAAACAGAATTCAAACTCATTTTGAGATAAGTCAGATTTTGCGAAGTGAAGTAGATCTTATAATTTTCAAGAGTAAAGTGACCTTCAATATTGAAAAACGACTGCCAAACAATCATGGCAACAGGCGCTAATACAAACAATAGAATCCAAAGAATATAAGGAGCAACAAAAAGATTAGAGGTTGTTTTCTTCATCGCGCTCCTCCTCAATAGCATTGATTAAGCCTGCTTCTTGCTCTTCCATTTCGACATATTCTTCAATCCGAGCGTCAAATTCTTCCTCTGTTTCATTGAGACGCATGATATGAATATCTTCTGGTTCAAAGTCCAGCCCAATCTCTTCTCCGACAATGGCTTTGCGAGTCGAATGAATCATCCACTCATTACCCAAGCCATCATAAGCGATGATTTCATAATGCACTCCGCGGAAGAGCTGGGTGTCAACCTTAACTTGAAGTTTTCCTTCTTCCGGAAGTGTAATCCGCAAATCTTCTGGACGAATGACGACTTCCACCTGCTCATTAGGACGCATTCCTCCGTCAACAGCTTCAAATCGTTTGCCATTAAATTCGACCAAATAGTCTTCAATCATCTTGCCAGGAAGAATATTGGATTCCCCGATAAACGTCGCTACAAAGTGATTGATAGGTTCATCATATATATCAACAGGTGTCCCTGACTGCACAATCTCCCCGTCATTCATCACAAAAATCCAGTCGCTCATAGCCAGCGCTTCTTCTTGGTCATGGGTGACAAAGACAAAGGTAATCCCCAGACGCTGTTGCAATTCCCGCAATTCATACTGCATGTCTGTCCGCAACTTCAAATCTAGTGCAGACAAAGGCTCATCTAACAAAACCACACGCGGTTCATTGACAATAGCACGCGCAATAGCAACCCGCTGACGCTGACCACCAGAAAGTTTGCGAATAGAGCGGTTCTCAAAACCGTCCAAACGCACCATTTTCAGGACTTCCGCAACCCGACGTTCTACTTCTTGTTTTTCAACTTTACGCAAACGCAACGGAAATGCCACATTTTCAAAAACGGTCATATGCGGAAAAAGAGCATAGGACTGAAACACCGTGTGCACATCGCGTTTATTAGTCGGAATATCGTTGATTCGGACGCCATCAAGAAAAACATCACCGCTTGAAGCATCTAACAAGCCAGCGATGATATTTAGAATGGTTGATTTTCCTGATCCAGATGCGCCTAGAAGTGTGTAAAATTTGCCTTCTTCTAACTCAAAATTGATGTCCTTTAAAACGACTGTATTGTTATCTTCAAAAACTTTTGATACATTTCTAAATTCAATGATTGGTTTGTTCAATTGCCATAAATTCCTTCTTTTTCATAGATTGACAGATTAAAGTCTTGTCCTGACTGATTTTTTAGAGAATAATATGAATGTTGCCACTAGAGACACTCATTTCTCCCCAATAATTCGGACTTCTCTTTCCAAAGTCACACCAGAATGAGCTTTCACTGTCTCAATCACATGTGCAATCAAATTTTCATAATCTGCTGCAGTTCCATTATCAACATTGACCATAAAACCTGCATGCTTTGTAGAAACTTCTACCCCACCAATGCGATGCCCTTTTAAATTTGCTTCACTAATCAATTGCCCTGCGAAATGCCCCACCGGACGTTTAAAAACAGAGCCACAAGAAGGATACTCTAAAGGCTGCTTCAATTGACGAAGGTGGGTCAAACGTTCCATTTCTTGACGAATCACACGGTGCATACCTGGTGCTAAGGCAAACTTGGCAGAAATCACCACATCACCTGTCTGTTGAACGTAAGAACGGCGATAGCCAAATTTCATGTCTTGAGCACTAATATTTTTGATTTCCCCATCCCGTGTCAACACTTTACAAGAAAGTAAAATATGCGAAATCTCACCACCATAAGCACCAGCATTCATAAAGACAGCTCCGCCAATGCTCCCTGGAATCCCGCAAGCAAACTCAAAACCTGTTAAGCTATGATGAAGTGCAATGTGTGTCGTTTCGATGAGATTAGCACCTGCTTCTGCTTCAATGGTGTAGCCATCCACTGCAACACCATTTAATTTATCAAACATAATCACAAAACCACGAATACCACCATCACGAACGATGATATTGCTAGCATTTCCTAGTACCATCCAAGGAATCTGCTCCCGATTAGCAAATTTTACCACTCGTGCCAATTCATAACGATTTCGCGGAAAAACCAGATAATCGGCAGCTCCACCTACTTTTGTATAAGTGTATTGTTTCAAAGGTTCATCAAAACGGATATCAATTCCGTTCAATTCTGATTTTAACATTTCTAAAGTTGACATTTTTTCTCTCTCTTAAACAAAATTCAATCTATTATACCAAATTTAGCAAATATTTACGATAAATTGAAGAAAATATTCTTTCAAAAAAGACCCAAATCATGGCTGAAGCCTTTATTATAGCTTTCCCAAACTATTTAAAAAGTGGATTGAAATCGCGATGTTTGTAAAATCACAATTTGAACTCCACTTTACTTTTAAATTTTTGTTTTTTCTTTACTCAAGCTCCATGTATTTTCGATATAATTAATGAACTTTATGAGTGTTGCTCGATCGCCCTCGAATGCAATGAGATAAACTTTCTCGTCTTTTTTGAAAATCCAACTAATCAAGTATTGACCTGATTTCATTATAACATTAACTTGATAAGCTTCGTTACCTGCAACCGTGCTTTTTGAACCCCAAATTTTCTTTACGTCTGCATTGTTTTGCCAATTGTAGTAAATGCGATTAGCAATCGTTTGTGCCGTAAATTCTTCTCCTTCTTTGATGTTGGCTTTTTCTTTCGTATAGGCATTCATGGTCACAATATTATAGGCAGAACCATCTGTATATTGAATACTATCGCCACCATTTACATCAGTAAACTTCACCCACTTTTTAGGAATATCAATATAACCGTAATCATCCGAACCAACACGTTGCATTTCTTCCATCTTCACATCTTTTTTCGTAGCATTTGATGAACTTGAGCTACTGCTTTCTTTTGCAGAGACTCTACTTGACGAAGATGACTGTTGTGATGATTTGGGTTTATTCCCTCCGCTTGAACTACATGCTTCTAGTGTAAAGATAAGGAGTACCGCTAAAAATAAAATCAGCCAGCTCTTTTTCTTCTTCATAACTAATTCCTCCTATCTTTTTATTTTAGCATATTTATTTAGAGTTCACAATTATTTCACGACACAAGAAAAGAGAGCATTCCACTCTCTTTATAACTTTTGTACATATCACTCATCATCCATGCTGAGGACGCTGAGGAACGCTTCTTGTGGCACTTCAACAGATCCGATGGCCTTCATCCGCTTCTTACCAGCCTTTTGTTTTTCCAAGAGCTTACGTTTACGGGAAACATCTCCACCATAACATTTGGCAAGTACATTTTTCCGTAGAGCTTTGATGTCTGTCCGTGCCACAATTTTCTGACCAATTGCTGCCTGAATCGGCACTTCAAATTGCTGACGCGGAATAATTTTCTTTAATTTTTCAACAATCAATTTTCCGCGTTCATAGGCAAATTCCTTGTGAACAATGAAGCTAAGAGCATCTACTTTGTCACCATTAAGGAGAATATCCATTTTAACGAGACTCGACTTGCGGTATTCTGAGATTTCATAGTCAAAGCTAGCATAACCACGAGTTGAGGATTTTAGTTTGTCAAAGAAATCAAAGACAATTTCTGCCAACGGAATTTGATAGATGACATTGACCCGATTTTCATCGATATAGTCCATAGTCACAAAGTCACCGCGTTTACGCTGAGCCAATTCCATGACTGCTCCGACAAATTCCTGCGGCACCATAATCTGTGCTTTGACATAAGGCTCTTCAATGGAATCAATCTTGGTCGGTTCTGGAAATTCGCTCGGATTGGAAACATCAAGGGATTCGCCGTCTGTCATATTAACCTTGTAGATAACCGACGGTGCCGTCATAATCAAGTCAATATTAAACTCTCTCTCCAAACGTTCCTGAATCACATCCATGTGGAGCAAACCGAGGAAACCACAACGGAAGCCAAAACCTAAAGCTTGAGAAGTTTCGGGTTCAAATTGAAGACTAGCATCATTAAGCTGAAGTTTTTCCAAAGCTTCCCGCAAATCATTATATTTATTGGACTCAATCGGATAAAGTCCAGCAAAAACCATCGGGTTCATCTGCTTGTAGCCATGAAGTGGTTCATCTGCTGGATTGTCCGCTAAGGTCACCGTATCTCCGACCCGAGTATCCTGCACCGTCTTGATAGAGGCTGCGATATAGCCAACATCTCCTGTTGCAAGAAAATCTCGTCCAACAGCTTTTGGAGTAAAAATACCCACTTCAGTTACATCAAAAGTCTTGCCATTACTCATGAGCTGAATGGTATCACCTGGCTTCACAACTCCGTCCATCACGCGCACTTGCAGAATAACTCCACGATAAGCATCATAAACCGAGTCAAAAATAAGGGCTTTGAGTGGTGCAGTCACATCTCCTGTCGGCGCAGGAACTTTCTCCACGATTTGCTCTAGAATCTCTTCAATCCCGATACCAGCTTTAGCCGAAGCCAACACAGCTTCGCTTGCATCCAAACCAATGACATCTTCAATCTCTGTTCGAACTCGCTCTGGATCAGCAGCTGGAAGGTCAATTTTATTGATAACTGGTAAGATTTCCAAATCATTATCTAAGGCAAGATAAACATTGGCTAAAGTTTGTGCTTCAATACCTTGTGCTGCATCGACCACCAGAATAGCCCCTTCACAGGCTGCCAACGATCGCGATACTTCATAAGTAAAGTCCACATGCCCTGGTGTATCAATCAAATGAAAAATATAAGTTTCACCGTTCTTAGCTCTATAATTGAGTTCAATCGCATTGAGCTTAATAGTAATGCCCCGCTCCCTTTCCAAATCCATACTATCTAAAAGTTGAGCTTGCATTTCCCGGCTGGATACAGTATCCGTCGCTTCCAAAATTCGATCTGCCAAGGTTGACTTACCGTGGTCAATGTGAGCAATGATGGAGAAATTCCGAATCCGCTCCTGCCGTTTTTTTAATTCATCTAAGTTCATTTTTCTCATCCTTTTCGGGTATTCTATTTATTATAACATAAGGCAGGTGACTTTTACCAGTCTTGAAAAAGCGTTCCATATCCCGTTTCATTTGTGCTATAATAAAAGCAAATACATTTACAGAAATGAGGGTGCTATGATTAAATTAATCGCATTAGATATGGATGGCACACTTTTAAATAGCCAAAAAGAAATTCCCCAAGCACATATTGATGCTATTCATGAGGCAGTTGAAAACGGAGTAAAGCTCGTTCTTTGTACAGGTCGTCCCTTGGTCGGAGTGAAACCTTACTATGAACAATTAGGGTTGAGCGGAGAAAACGAATATGTCATCATTAACAACGGCTGCTCTACTCATCAAACGAAAGATTGGAATCTTGTTGCTTGGAAAGAACTGAGTGTGAAAGACATTCTTTATCTAGATAACATTGCCAAGCAAACTCCCGCCCAATTGACTCTTTTTGATGAAGAACGTTATTTAGTGGTAGACGAAAAGCCAAGTGAGCTAGTCACTTATGACGCTAGCCTTGTTTTTACAACCCCCACAGAAATCAGCCTCAAAGAAGCTATCAGCGGCAAGAATATCATGTTCCAAGCTATGTTTCTAGCACAGCCTGATGAATTAGACACCTTTGAAAAGCAATTTGCAAGCCAGATTTGCCAGCATTTCAGCGGCGTTCGTTCCCAACCAGTCATTTACGAAGCTATGCCCAAAGGCACTACTAAAGCGACTGCTCTTAGGGAATTAGCTCAACGATTAGATATCAAGCCCCAAGAAATTATGGCAATTGGTGACGCCAATAATGACATCGAAATGCTAGAGTTTGCAGGTCTTGGTGTGGCTATGGGAAATTCCAGTGATTATGTAAAAAAACTCGCTGATTACGTTACAGATAGCAATGATGAAAACGGTGTTGCCACAGCTATTGAAAAACTCATTTTGAGTAACTAATAGGATGAATCATGAGCTTCTTTTCAAGTTCATGATTTTTATTGAAACATATTGTCATTCTTTCACTATTTGTAGATAGCCTTCCCTCCCAAAATATGATACACTAGTTACATCTATGCAAAAAGGAGAACTTATGAACTACCCTACTCTTTTAGAACGTTTTTTGACTTATGTAAAAGTAAATACGCGTTCAGATGAACATTCTACGACGACACCAAGCACACAAAGCCAAGTAGATTTTGCCAATAACATCCTCATTCCTGAAATGAAACGCGTTGGTTTGGAAAATGTATATTATTTACCAAATGGCTACGCTATCGGCACTCTTCCTGCAAATGACCCAAGTCTCACGCGCAAAATTGGTCTCATTTCCCACATGGACACAGCAGACTTCAATGCAGAAGGTGTCAATCCACAAATTATTGAAAATTATGACGGCAGTGTAATTCCGCTAGGACAATCTGGTTTTAACCTTGACCCTGCTGATTTTGATAGTCTGAAAAAATATAAGGGACAAACCTTGATTACAACTGATGGAACAACCCTTCTCGGCTCTGATGATAAATCAGGTATTGCTGAAATTATGACAGCGATTGAGTATCTGACAACTCATCCTGACATCAAGCACTGCGAAATTCGAGTTGGCTTTGGTCCAGATGAAGAAATCGGTGTCGGAGCTGATAAGTTTGATGCGACAGATTTCGATGTAGATTTTGCTTATACGATTGACGGTGGACCGCTCGGTGAACTTCAATTTGAAACCTTCTCTGCAGCTAGTGCAGAAATTATTTTCCAAGGACGCAATGTCCACCCAGGCACTGCCAAAGGACAAATGATCAATGCTCTGCAATTAGCTATTGACTTTCATAATCAATTGCCAGACGGTGCTCGCCCTGAACTAACAGACGGCTACGAGGGCTTCTATCATCTTATGAATGTAGAAGGAACTGTCGAAGAAGCAAAAGCAAGTTATATCATTCGTGACTTCGACACAGCAACTTTTGAGCAACGCAAAGAACTCATGCGCTCTATTGCCGCTAAAATGAATGCAACGCTTGGCGGTGAACGCGTTCAGCTAGAGCTTAAAGATCAGTACTACAATATGCGCCAAGTCATTGAAAAAGACATGACACCTATCAATATTGCAAAGGCTGTTATGGAAAAATTGGACATCAAGCCAATTATCGAACCTATTCGTGGCGGAACAGACGGCTCAAAGATTTCCTTTATGGGCATTCCAACACCAAATATCTTTGCCGGCGGTGAAAATATGCATGGGCGCTTTGAATATGTCAGTCTGCAAACAATGGAACGCGCTGTTGATACCATTATTGGTATCGTTTCTTACAAAGACTAACATTCCATAACTCTATCAAAAAACTGCAACTCTCATCAAAGCTGAGTTGCAGTTTTAATTTATCTTCTGCGAATGTATTGCACCATTCTAAAAGTTAAAAATGCTAGTAAAATAATAGCTACGAGCCAGATTGTTTTCAACAAATAAAATTGTATCAAATAAGTGGAAACAATCGCTCCTGTCACAAAACTTCCTAATAAAGCAACGAAGAAAATACCTTCCGCTAAGCAAATTTTTTCTTTTGTCCGCACATAAGTACCAAAAGCAACCATTGTTTTTTTGATATTGCCCGTCATAAAGGAATTATTGTAGACAATACCGTCCACTTCACCAAAAGCTGTTGCCACCAACCCCATACAAAAACCAATCGGTGGAACAATGAAAAGGTTGGACACAGTTACTGGTAGAAATCCTGTAAGCCCACAAACCAAAATCAGTGGAAGAATGCTGGATAAGCGCCATAAAGAATTTTCAAAGTTATTTTTGAAAATAGTTAGCACAAAAATGCCTAGCATAAAAGCCAGCATCGTTGCTAACTTCACTTCTATTTCTCCTGTCTCATGATGAATCAATTCAACTGACAAGAAAACAACGTTTCCTGTTTGGCCCGCAACCAATGTCCCGCCTCTTTCAATAAATGTATAAGCATCAATAAATCCCGCACAAAAAGTCAGCAGACAGGCAAAAAATTTCGATCGCGAATGAAACTCTCTTTTTCTTTTTACACTATTTATCATCATCACCTAAAAAGTCTAGCACTCCCTCACTAGACTTCCTTTCTATTACTCTCTTGCTTCCTGCAAGATTTTTTCAATTTTCGTTGTAATCAAATCAATCGCCACTGTATTAGAAGCTCCTTCTGGAATAATCACATCCGCATAGCGCTTCGTAGGCTCAATAAATTGATGATACATGGGTTTTACCACACCTAAATATTGCTCAATGACACTGTCTAAACTACGTCCACGCTCATCCATATCACGCTTAATCCGACGAATAATCCGAACATCATCATCCGTATCAACAAAAATCTTAATGTCCATTAAATCACGTAAGCGTTTGTCCTCTAAAACCAGAATTCCTTCTACAATAAAGACATCTTGCGGATCTTGACGATACGTTTTATCACTGCGTGTATGAGCTGTATAGTCATACGTCGGAATATCTACCGGACGTCCTGCCAACAATTCCTTGATTTGCGCAATCATCAAATCTGTATCAAAAGCAAAAGGGTGGTCATAGTTGGTCTTGATTCGCTCTTCAAACGTCAAATGTGACTGATCCTTATAATAAGAATCATGCTCAATCATAGAAATCTTTTCATTTGGGAAATTTGACAGAATGGCTCTTGAAACACTCGTCTTACCGCCACCAGAACCACCAGTTACTCCAATAATAATCGGTCTATTTTGCATTATTCACTCCATTTTTTATCATCTTACCTATTTTACACCAAATCATGATATAATGAAAGAGGTAAATTAAAATAAATGACAAGACAAAAAATAAGGAGAAAACGATGTTAAAACTCGGAACGATTGGAACAGGAGACATTGTTCACCAATTTGTCAAGGCTGCTCATTCGACAAAAGAGTATCAATTGACTACGGTATATTCACGGACGATACAAGCTGCTCAAGCATTTGCCAGTCATTATGAAAATGTAGATTGCTACACAGATATGGCTGATTTTTTAACTAGTGATATAGACATTATTTATATTGCAAGCCCCAATTCTCTGCATTTTCCACAAGCAAAAGCTGCTATTTTAGCAAGCAAACATGTAATTGTAGAAAAACCTGCTGTCTCACGCCCAGAAGAATGGGCTGAATTGATAACATTAGCTCAAGAACAGCATGTATACATTTTTGAAGCAGCTCGTAACTATCATGAGCAATCATTTGATGTCATTTCAGATTTTCTCAAAAATAAAACGATTCTTGGAGCACATTTCACCTATGCGAAGTATTCTTCCAAAATGCCAGCTCTGTTAGCTGGACAAGAGCCAAACGTCTTTTCTGCTAAGTTTTCAGGCGGTGCTCTAATGGACTTAGGCATTTATCCTGTCTATGCAGCCATACGACTTTTTGGAGCACCAGAAAATGCTTATTACACCGCTCAGCAGTTACCAAATACAGTTGATCTAAATGGAGTAGGAAGTTTAATCTATCCAGAATTTCAAGTGACTATCCAAACCGGAAAAAATATCAATAGCTTTTTCCCTGCTGAAATTTACACAACAGACGGTACGCTAACCTTAAATTCAATCGAATTCATCACTTCTGCTGTTTTCCAAAATCTAAACAAGGAGAAAACAACTCTTGAAATCACACGCTCTTCTCACACCATGGCTGAAGAAGCCAAACGATTCGCTCAAGTATTAAACGGTGAAATAAAACAAGAAGTTTACCAAAACTGGCTAGATGCTACTGCAACCGTGCATAAAATCCTATTTAGCATGCGCCAAGATGCTGGCATTAGATTTGAGGCTGATGATGATAACAACTAAATTTCCCCAAAGTTGGCAAGACCAACTCACCAAACTTGGCTTTGAGCATTTAACTCCCATTCAAGACCAACTCTTTCAGCCTATTACAGAGGGTGAAAATGTCCTTGGGATAAGCCCTACCGGCACTGGAAAAACACTCGCCTACCTTTTCCCAACTCTTCTAAAACTAAAACCTAAGAAATCCCAGCAATTACTTATCTTAGCCCCCAACACTGAGTTAGCTGGACAGATTTTTGACGTTACTAAAACGTGGGCTGAACTACTTGACTTAACAGCTCAACTCTTTCTATCTGGTTCCAGTCAAAAACGACAAATTGAACGATTAAAAAAAGGTCCTGAAATTCTCATTGGAACACCTGGACGCATTTTTGAACTCATCAAACTAAGAAAAATCAAAATGATGAATGTTGATACAATCATTCTGGATGAATTTGATCAACTGCTTAGCGATTCGCAATATCATTTCGTTCAGCAGATCCTGCACTATGTACCACGTGAACATCAATTGATTTACATGAGTGCGACTGCTAAGTTTGACCAAGACAAGCTTGCTGAAAATACTCTGCTCATCAAACTAGAAGAGCAACAGCTTGACAATATTCAACATTTTTATATGCAAGTTAAACAGCGCGATAAAGTTGAATACTTGCGAAAGCTGGCTCAAGTCTCAGAATTTCGTGCTCTTGTCTTTTTCAATGCTCTCTCAGACTTAGGAAATGCTGAGGAAAAACTACAATATCGTCAGATTCAGGCCGTGTCTTTGGCAAGTGATGTCAATATTAAATTCCGCAAAGTCATCTTGGAGCAATTTAAAAACGACGAACTCACACTCTTACTTGCTACCGACTTGGTAGCTAGAGGAATTGATATTGATTCTCTCGAATGTGTCATCAACTATGACCTGCCTCGCGATCTTGAAACCTATACACACCGTGCTGGACGAACCGGCCGTATGGGCAAAGAAGGCTATGTCATTACATTCGTCAGCCACCCAGAAGAATTAAAAACGCTTAAAAAATATGCTCATGTTCAAGAAATTATCTTAAAAGATCGTGAACTCTATGTGAAATAAAAAGAGTATAGAAAAAGGATAGGAAATAACCATTTCTATCCTTTTTTCTATCTAATTTGCACAGTAATACAGCTGATGTCCTTCCAATCGATGATTCAGAAGTTCACTAACTGTAACCAAAGTGTACCCATTCTTTTGCAAATATTCAATCACACTCGGCAAGGCATTAATGGTTGTTTGATGAATATCATGCATTAAAATAATTGATCCCGGACAAGTCTGCTTTTTCACTTGCTCCATGATAGACCCAGTATTGCGATTTTTCCAATCCAAGCTATCCACATTCCACATGATGAAAGACATATCAACAGCATTTCGGATTGTATCGTTGATAGCTCCATAGGGCGGACGCATCATTTTTGGACTCTCTCCGATAACAGCCCGAAGCGCTGCTTGTGTATCCTCAATCTGTTTTTTCGCTTGTTCAAGAGCAAGAGTTGGTAACTGCGGATGACTCCAACTATGATTGCCAATCTCATGCCCCTCATCGTGAACACGTTTGACAAGTTGCTCATTTCCAGCTACATTTTTCCCCAACATGAAAAAAGTTCCTTTGACATGGTATTTGGCTAAAATATCCAAAGCCTGCGATGTCGTTGCTGCATTGGGACCATCGTCAAACGTCAAAGCTACTAATTTTTGCTGTTTTTTAGCTTGATAGGACTGATAAGCTGCCAAATCCTCTCCCTTTAAATAATGCTCATCAATCACCTCATACAAAGCTGATAAGGCAATTTCCATATTTGAAGCTCGTTCATTGTTGTTATAAAATAGCTTGAGTTTTCCTTTTTCATAACTGAATATCCATTGAGAGATATCCTTTGCTTGAAATTCCTGCAGAATCTTCTGCTCTTTTGTTTTATGGAGAGTGGTGATTTGCTGCTGCATTTCTTCTAGCAATAACTTTTTGGCTTGCTCAGTATTTTTAAAAAGTCGATTTAAGCTAAACAATTTATTGTCGGACGACATGTAAAGCGAGTCCAGAACCTCTTCTCTAGCCTTTCCAACTTTCGTAGTCAACACTGGATAAGAGATTCGCTTGATTTCAACTTGCTTTACTCCAGAAAAATTTGTCTCTGTAAAATGACTCACATAAAAAATAAGTTTATCGTATTGCGATGCTTGACTTTGTTTATCTGAAAATTTCTGAATATCGGCATTGATTTTCTCTTTAATAACACCAATATCTTGCTTACTCTCTGTTAATGGATAGTAAGACGTAATGAGCCGACTTCCTACACGTCCTGTTTGCTTTCGTACTGAACCCTGATGATATTTTGTATCTGCCCTTTTCAGAACTTGTGAAATTTGTTGATTTAATTTTCTTTCTTGCAGTAATTTTCTAATCCGAAAACTCCCAAAAATAATAATCATTAAAAAAGCGACATTTAGGACAATGAGAAGTATTTTTTTCACTACACTACCTTTCTACCTCGTCTCTTTCGTTTAAAAAAGACTTTACATACTAAAAAAGGCTAAAATAGTTTCAAGCCTTTCATTTGCAATTATTTACAAACTTATAAAGTTTTTTCTTGAATCACTTCAACTTTATAACCATCCGGATCCTTAATAAAGTAATAATTCGGCTTTGTTCCAGGAAGTCCATTTGGCTGTGTAACCTCATATCCTTTAGCAGTGTGTTCAGCGTGAAGCTGTAGCAAATCAGCCGTACTCAAAGCTACATGAGCAAATCCATCGCCAATCACATAAGGTCCGTGTCCATAATTATAAGTCAATTCTAACTCATACTCATCACCTTCAAGCCCCAAATAAACAATTGTAAATTGATGTTCTGGGAAGTCCTTGCGCCGTAATTCTTTAAATCCAAATGCATCTGCATAAAATGCAATAGATTTTTCTAGATTTTCCACTCGCAAGCACGTATGCAACATTTTCGAAGCCATAACATCCTCCTTTGCTTTTTTCCATTATATCCTAAATCACGAATTTTCTCCAGCTTCAGCTATGAAGAAAAAATAAGGAGTGGGATCGAACTAAACAAAAATTTAATCCCATCCCGCTCCTATAAAGTTGCTGAGTTAAAAAACAAATAGCCCTGAGATTTGTTTCGCACATTCTATCTTGCAATCTCAAGGCTCTCCTTTGAACAATCAACCATTGCGTCGTTGGTCTATGACACAGTATAATTTAAGGCTGGAAACATTCTCCCAGCCTATTTTTCATTATTTACCTAATTTTGCTTTAGCTGCATCTGCAAGAGCTGTGAAAGCTGCTACATCGTTGACAGCTAGGTCCGCAAGCATTTTACGGTTGACTTCAATTTCAGCCAATTTCAAACCATGCATCAATTGTGAATATGACAAACCATTCATACGAGCTGCCGCATTGATACGTGTAATCCACAATTTGCGGAAATCACGTTTCTTTTGACGACGGTCACGGTATGCATAGTAGTAAGAATTCATTACTTGTTCTTTTGCTGTACGGAACAAGATGTGTTTTGCACCATAGTAACCTTTAGCTAATTTTAAAATACGTTTACGACGTTTGCGTGATACAACGCCACCTTTAACACGTGCCATTTATATTTCCTCCAATATTTCCTAGAATAATCTGCTACAAAATCTCTTATTTAAGACCTGTCAGCATTGCTTTGATACGTTTGAAATCTCCTGAATGCACCATTGCTGCTTTACGAAGATGACGACGTTGTTTTTTAGTTTTTCCGTGGAAACGGTGAGAAGTGTAAGCACGGAAACGTTTCAAGCCACCAGAACCTGTACGTTTGAAACGTTTAGCTGATGCGCGGTGTGTTTTTTGTTTTGGCATGATATTTTTCTCCTTTTTCTAACTTCTGACAGATTACTTTTTGTCAGGGATTGGTGCTAATTGCATGAACATTTGACGTCCATCCATTTTAGCTCTCTGCTCAATAATCGCAATGTCTTGCGTTGCTTGAGCAAAGTCGGCTAATACTTTAGCTCCGATTTCTTTGTGAGTAATCATTCGCCCTTTAAAGCGAATAGAAACCTTCACTTTATTTCCTTTTTCAAGGAACTTGCGTGCGTTGCGAAGTTTTGTATCAAAGTCACCTTTATCAATCGTTGGACTGAGACGAACTTCTTTCACAGTAACAACACTTTGTTTTTTGCGCTGTTCTTTTTGTTTTTTCTGATACTCAAATTTGAACCTTCCGTAGTCCATAATTTTCGCAACAGGTGGTTTAGCTTGTGGTTGAATTAGAACAAGGTCCACATTTGCATCGTCGGCAATTGCTTGCGCTTCGCTAAGTGGTTTAATGCCTAATTGTTCACCATCAAGACCGATCAAACGAACTTCACGCACACGAATTTCATCATTGATGAATAAGTCTTGTTTTGCTATGGTTTTCACCTCTTTTTTATTTTTAGAGAAAAACAAGAGCGGACTTGCTAACGCAAGCCCGCACTACATGATAGTATTTCATTTCTGAAACTTAATCCGTAGAGCCAGACAACGTTAGTCGCAAGGCGAGAAGTTCTCACTTCTGCTTTTCTCAACTTTTATATAATAACAAGTTTCAGATTATTTGTCAAGGATTTTTTTAGCTTTTTCTTCGATAAAAGCAACAACTTCAGCAATTCCGATACCCGTTGTATCAAAATGAATGGCATCAACTGCTGGTTTTAAAGGAGAAACCGCTCGATGACTGTCTTTATAGTCCCGCTCTGCAATTTCTTTTTTCAGAGTTTCTAAGTTCGTCGGAATGCCTTTTTCAAGATTTTCTTTATAACGACGCTCAGCTCTTTCGTCAACTGAGGCTACGAGGAAAATTTTTAATTCTGCATGAGGTAGCACAACCGTTCCAATATCACGACCATCCATGACGATACCACCTTGAGCAGCAATTTCTCGTTGTAAATCCACCAACTTTTCTCGTACTTCTGGAATTGCAGACACCCAAGAGACATTGTTGGTCACTTCGTTTTCACGAATCGGATGCGTCACATCTACATCTCCGACAAAAACAAGCTGCTCTCCATTTTTATCACGCCCAAAACTAACTGGATGAGTGTCTAATAATGCGACAATTTCAGACCACTTTTCTGCCGATAAATCATTCTTTAAAGCTAAGTAAGTCGCCGCACGATACATAGCGCCTGTATCCAAGTAAGTGTAGTCGAAATCTTTCGCAATAATCTTGGCAACTGTTGACTTTCCGCTTGAAGCTGGACCATCAATGGCGATTTGAATTTGTTTCATTCTATACTCCTATCGAATTTTCACCACATCACCCGGATTGGCATACCAAGCACCTGTCGTCATGTGAGAAGGATTTAAACGCTCCAATTCAGCAATCGAAATCCCTCCACGCGCAGCAATAGCCGCCTCACCTTCTCCAGCTTGAACAGTAAGCGTTCCTTCAGATGATTGCGTTTGACTGCTATCACTTGTTGCCTTAGAAGACTCTGGAACGCTAGAACTTTCACTTGGTTTGCTGGTAGCCTTAGTATTATAAAAGCCCTCTGTTGCTGCTTTTTTGCTGCTTCCGCCAGTTGATAAATAAATCATCATACCTACAATTGTAATCACCATGATGAAAAAAATAACCGCTAAAATTGTCAACACACGATTGGCCACTACATCGCTCGTTTTTTTACTTCTCGTCAATTCTTTTTCTCCCTTGTCGTAAATATCTTCTTCCCATGGTTCCTTTGCCATGACTTCCTCCTTGTATTTTTTCCAAATTCCGATTACAATATGAATATGAAAGTTACACTCATTCCTGAACGGTGCATTGCTTGCGGGCTTTGCCAAACTTATTCTAACTTATTTGATTACCACGACAATGGCATTGTCAAATTTTATCAAGATGATGAATTGCTAGAAAAGGAAGTTCCTGAAACAGCTGATGTTATCGAAGCCATCAAAAACTGTCCTACAAAAGCTCTTAAGAAAGAGTAGTTTTTTTAGGATGAGCATAATAGGTTTCAAAATAGTCTACGTGGGTTAAGTTGTCCATTAGTTCAACTTCCCCTTTAAAATGGTCATTCAAAGCCAAAGCATTTACAAAATACTTCTTAGGCCACTTACGCATACAAAACGTACGGCCTTTTTCTTTACCATCAAATAAAAGAGTAATAGAAGTTTTTGTCACTTCCACTTTACGAATTGTTGAAATTTCAATCTTTGAAGGTGTGAATGGATTTGCCGTAGTAATTCTCAAAATCCCGTCATCGTATATAGTGAAATATCTATGTACGCCAATCCCTAACAAAACCATAAAGAGAAAGAAAGAGAAAAGAACTAAAAACGGAACTTCTGAACTCTCAAATAAAAATGCAAAACCTATAAAAATCGGAATGACCGATAAAGACCAATAAATGATTAGAAGAGAAAGATCTGGCTGCCAATGATAACGCAATTGACCAAAAATCTTTATCATATCTACACCTCCTCTTATATAGTTTATCATAAAAAAAAGAAAAATGGGAGTGAGATTAGACAACAAAAGAAAAAATTAAAGAAGTGAAAGAATACTAGCTCTAATCTCTTATTAAATTAGTCGAAAATAGTAGATGTGATAGAGATAATCGCCTCAACGAAAATGCAAATAGCTCAAATTCCACTTTCTCAAGATTCAGCCGATAGAGTTAAATCTTATATTTTCATTTTTAATAGATTTCCAATATTTTGGGCTGTCCAGATGAGATTCTCTTCTGCCTTGGCTAAAGTAATAGCTAGAGGTTCGACTTGAGAAATGATTGGAAAAGCAGCTTGAATGTTTTCTGCCGGAAAATCAGGTAAGTCATCGCTTAAACTACCACAAATAGCAATCACAGGAATATTACTAGGCGTTCTTTTGGCTACTCCAATCGGAGCTTTACCTGCCAGACTTTGTTGATCCATTCGTCCTTCACCCACGATGACTAAATCAGCCTTTTTGACACGATTATCAAAATCAAGCAAATCAAGACAAGTATCAATTCCTGAAACAATTTTTCCATGTGCAAATGTTACCAGACCAGCTGCCATACCTCCTCCAGCACCTGCACCAGTCAGTGAAAAAATTGCTGGATTAGCCTGTTTATAAAATGTTGCCATTGCCTGATCCACTTGAGAAAATAGCAGAGCGGATAAGCCTTTTTGTCCTCCAAAGACGTATGTTGCGCCGTTTTCACCACAGAGAGGATTCGTGACATCTGTCAGAATCTGGATGTCCAGATTTTCTAAAATTGTAGGAACTTTGTCAGCTGAAATACGGGCCACACGACCCAACGATGCACCTTTTGCTTGAAGCAAATGATTGTCTTTATCGAAAAATTCATAACCCAGTCCAACTGCCATTCCAATCCCACCATCATTGGTAGCAGAGCCCCCTACGCCAATATAAATTTGCCTCACACCTTCCTTGGCTAGATACAAAATCAACTCTCCCAATCCCCTGGTATCAAGAGTCAGAGGATTTCTTTTTTCTGGTGAAATAGAGGCTAAACCAACCAAATCAGCCATTTCAAAGAGAGCTATATCTCCTTTGCGAGCATATTTCATCGAAACAGGTTCTCCGAAAGGCCCGGTTACGATGTGAGTATAAGTGTCTAACTGCAAGGCTGCGATCAAAGCTGTCATCGTTCCTTCACCACCATCTCCAATGGGTAGCAAGTCAAATGTCGCTTCAGGGAGTGCCTTGGAAAATCCTGCTTTTATAGCCTCTGCAACACTTTGGGCTGATAAACTTTCTTTAAAAGAATCTGGTGCAATTAAAATATGCATGGCTTAGTCCTCACTTTCTATCTCTTCCAAAAGTTTTATGACCTGATACAAGTCCGTTTGATTGATTTGATACGGCGCTTGTTCTCTCACAAGAGGCTTGGCGTTAAAAGCAATCCCGATTCCTGCCGTCAATATCATTGGGAGGTCATTGGCACCGTCTCCTACAGCAATGGTTTGAGCAAGAGTCAAATTGTTTTCCTCCGCCCATTGTCTTAGCATTGCTTTTTTGACTTCTTTTGTGACAATTGTTCCTAAAACTCTGCCGGTTAGCTTACCGTCTTTCACTTCTAAACGATTAGCTTTTACGTAATCTACATTCAATTTCGCGGTTAATTCGTCTACCATTTCATGAAATCCGCCTGATACAACGCCAACCTTGTATCCACGCTGATGCATGTCTTCTATCAACTGTTGAGCTCCTTTTGTAAAATGAATTTGCTTAGAAACTCGTTTAAAAATTGTTTCAGGAAGTCCTTTGAGCAAGGCCACGCGTTCTATCAGAGCTGTCTCAAAATCATATTCCCCTTGCATAGCCCGTTCTGTAATGGCTGCGACTTGCTCACCAACTCCTGCTGCAGCACCTAGCAAATCAATTCCTTCTTCTCTAATCAAGGTACTGTCAACATCCAGTACCAATAGCCCTCTTGTTTTCACATCATCACCTCATATATTGCTTGTATTATATAAAAAATTGATTGACAAAACAAGTTGCAATAGAAAGAAAAAAGCCTCGTTTGCTGTACAAACAAGAGCTTCTTTACTTTATTCAATACCAATTTCAGTACGTACAATATCTGCAATTGTATCAACGTAATAGTCTACTTCTTCGTGGCTTGGTGCTTCTGCCATGACCCGTAAAAGTGGTTCTGTCCCGCTTGGACGAACAAGAATGCGACCATTGCCAGCCATTTCCGCTTCCATTTTTTCAATCACCGCTTTAATGGCAGGCACTTCCATGGCCTTGTCCTTCATGCTGTTTTCAACACGGATATTGACCAATTTTTGTGGATAAATCGTTACTTCCGATGCTAATTCAGACAAAGGCTTGCCTGTTTCTTTCATTACTTTTGTCAATTGAACAGCTGTCAGCTGACCGTCACCCGTCGTATTATAATCCATGATAATCACGTGACCGGATTGCTCACCGCCCAGATTGTAACCAGATTTGCGCATTTCTTCTACAACATAGCGGTCACCAACAGCTGTAATCACCTTGTTAATGCCTTCGCGATCCAAAGCCTTATGGAAACCAAGGTTTGACATAACGGTTGTTACGATTGTATTTTGAGCAAGCAAACCTTTTTCAGAGAGGTATTTCCCGATGATATACATAACTTTATCACCATCGACAATCTCACCATTCTCATCAACTGCAATCAAGCGATCGCTATCTCCGTCAAATGCTAGACCAAGTGCTGATCCTGATTCACAGACTGTTTCTTGCAATTTTTCAGGATGTGTAGAGCCAACATTCAAGTTGATATTTAACCCATCTGGATTTTCTCCAATGACTGTCAATCTAGCTCCCAAATCCGCAAATACTTGACGAGCACTTGTTGAAGCAGCACCATTTGCTGTATCAAGAGCAACTTTCATTCCGTCTAAATCAAGACCAGTGGACACGAGATATTGTTGATATTTGCGCAATCCTTCTGGATAATCCATCAGTGTCCCTAATCCTTCCGCACTTGGACGTGGTAAATTGTCTTCTTTAGCATCAAGAAGAGCTTCAATTTCTAATTCACGCTCATCGTCCAATTTATAGCCGTCGCCACCAAAGAATTTAATACCGTTGTCAAGCGCTGGATTGTGGCTAGCTGAAATCATGACACCAGCACTTGCTCTCTCAGATTTCACCAGATAAGCAACGCCTGGTGTGGCAATAACTCCGAGCTTATAAACACGAATCCCAACAGACAGAAGTCCAGCTACTAAAGCACTTTCCAGCATTTCTCCTGAAATACGCGTGTCACGTCCTACAAAGACACGGGGTACATCTTTCTCATGCTGGCTTAATACATAACCACCAAAACGCCCTAATTTAAAAGCTAACTCTGGTGTTAATTCCACATTTGCTTCTCCACGAACTCCGTCCGTTCCGAAATATTTTCCCATTTTTATAAAATCCTTTCAATACTTTTATTTGGATGAGCTCGTCGAACTCGAAGACGAACTTGATGATTTAACAGTAATTTTTATGGTTGTCTCATAAGGAGTAATCACACTTGGCAAAACTGTGCCATTTGCATCAACTGCCTGTAATGGGGCATTTCCTGAATAGTTAGCGGATATTTTTTCACTAGTTGGCACTACCGCTTCTACATGATCGACCTTAGCAAGCGTATCTTCGTCACTTGTAACAGTTACCTTATTGTCACCAACCGTCACGCGATCAACCATCAACCCATCTGCTAACTGGGCTGAACTAATCGTTGTTTTCACTTCAACTGTCTTACTTGCTTTCTTGCCAACTTTCACCGTAATCTTAGCCGGTGTAACAGTCGCAGTCAACCCACTTGGTAAATTTTTAATAGCTAAAGGTACCTCTCTTGTTCCCTCCGTAGCTTTTGTCAAATCCGCCACAACCTTGAATTTTCGTGTACTTTCTTGCATTTCACTGGCAAGGGTTACACGATTAGAGCCTGTCAGCACCACCGACACTTCAGATGAAAATCCACTGATAAAATATTTTTCACTATTGTATTTAATATCAATTGGTACACTAGGCAAGGTGTTGGTATAGGTTTCAGAAGTTGTTTGTCTAGCATTTGAATTATTTTGGTAATTTGTCGTGGTGGCGTAAATAAATAAAATACCCGCAAAAAAGATTGAAGAAATGATGTACCAAATCTGTTTACGATTTTTCATGTTTCCAACCTCCTAGCACACGATTTCTAAATGGTGATTTTGGTGGTTCATCTGAAATCAGTACTTTCCGCAATTCTGCTTCAAATTCCTCTAATGTCAAATTATGCTTGAAAACTCCATTATGTGTGATAGAGATACCTCCAGTTTCCTCCGATACTACAAAAGTAAGGGCATCGGATACTTCTGACAGACCGATTGCCGCGCGGTGACGTGTCCCAAATTCCTTAGAAATACCTGTGTTTTCTGTGAGCGGAAGATAAGCGCAAGAAACGGCTATTTTATTGTCTCTTACAATGACAGCACCGTCATGCAGTGGTGTATTTGGAATGAAGATATTGATTAACAACTCACCAGATACATCAGCGTCCAACGGAATCCCAGTTGCAATGTATTCTTGCAAAGTTCTGCTACCTTGGATAGCAACGAGAGCTCCAATTTTCCGCGGACTCATATAATCTACTGCTTTGACAAATGCCTGCACCATTCTTTCTTCTGAGCTAATCGGTGCTGTCGAAAACAAATCGGTAGCACGCCCCAGCCTCTCCAGACCTGTACGAATCTCAGGTGTAAAAATCACAACCGCCGCAATGACCCCATAGGTGATAACTTGGTTAATCAACCAAGAAACCGTTGTTAAACCAATGGCATTGGCAAGAATCTGAGCCAGCACAAAGATTAAAACCCCTCGAACGAGAATCATAATTTTAGTACCAGCGATTGCTTTTGTAAAATAAAATAAAATCCAAGCAACCAGTGCAATATCGATAATATTGGTAACAATACTCCAAGGACTAGAAAATAAACTAGACCAATATTGGAGATTGGACAATTGCTGAAAATTCATTTTCAGTGTCCTCTCTTTCTCAACCTAAAAACGTTCTTGACTATTATATCACTTTTCAAGATATTTTTCTGTAACCTTCTTTACTTTTTTATGATAAAATATTTCTTATGAAGATAAATACTATGTTGGGCACTCTTGCAGGGAAGTCCTCCCATTTTGTTTTAAGTAAACTGGGACGTGGTTCAACTCTGCCTGGAAAACTTGCCCTGAAATTTGACAACGACATTTTAAATACACTAGCACGTGATTACGAAGTAGTGGTGATTACAGGGACAAACGGGAAAACCTTGACTACTGCTCTTACAGTTGGGATCCTCAAAGAGGCTTTTGACGAAGTAGTGACCAATCCCAGCGGAGCCAATATGATTAGCGGCATTACAACCACTTTCCTAACCGCAAAAAAAGGAAAATCTGGCAAGAATATCGCTGTACTGGAAATTGATGAAGCTAGCCTCTCACGCATTTGCGATTACATTAAACCGAGCCTTTTTGTCTTTACCAATATTTTCCGAGACCAAATGGATCGTTACGGAGAAATTTATACGACCTACCAAATGATTTTGGATGCTGCTCAAAAGGTTCCTACGGCAACCGTCTTGCTAAATGGAGACAGTCCGCTGTTTAACTCTGTTACTCTCAAAAATCCGGTCCAATATTATGGTTTTGATACTGAAAAAGGTGAGCCAAAGCTGGCTCATTACAATACGGAGGGTATTCTCTGTCCTAAATGTCAGCACATTTTAAAATACAAGCTCAATACTTATGCTAATCTAGGCGATTATATTTGTGAGCACTGTGATTTTAAACGTCCTGAATTAGACTACAAACTGACTGAGTTGACCAGCCTTCATCACAACAGTTCAGAATTTGTCATTGACGGTCAAAGCTATCACATCAATGTCGGTGGTCTCTACAATATCTACAACGCTTTAGCTGCCGTTTCCGTTGCTCAGTTCTTTGGAGTTGACCCAACCACTATCAAGACTGGTTTTGACAAGAGCAGAGCCGTTTTCGGACGTCAGGAAACTTTCAAGATCGGAGACAAAGAGTGCACGCTGGTTCTCATTAAAAACCCTGTTGGAGCTACGCAAGCTCTGGAGATGATCAAGCTCGCTCCTTACCCATTTAGCTTGTCCGTTTTGCTCAATGCTAACTACGCGGACGGTATTGACACGAGTTGGATCTGGGACGCAGATTTTGAGCAGGTTTTAAACATGGATATCCCACATATGATTGCTGGCGGGGTTCGTCATTCTGAGATTGCTCGCCGCTTGCGAGTCACTGGCTATAATGCTGAACAAATCAGTGAAGTAGCTGATTTAAGCCAAGTCTTTGAAGAAATTAAAAACCAAGAAACCAAGCATGCCTATATCCTAGCTACTTATACCGCCATGCTAGAATTCCGTGAATTGCTTGCTTCTCATCAAGTCGTCAGAAAGGAGATGAACTAATGGTTTATACATCACTAACTTCTCCTGAAAATCGGGATTATACTTATGATTTAAAGATTGCTCATCTCTATGGCAATCTCATGAATACATACGGCGACAATGGCAATATTCTCATGCTCAAATATGTAGCTGAAAAGCTAGGTGCTCGCGTTCAAATTGATATTGTCTCACTTGAAGATGAGTTTGACAAAGATTACTATGATTTGGCGTTTTTTGGCGGAGGGCAAGACTACGAGCAGACCATTGTGGCACGAGATCTGCCTGCAAAAAAAGATAGCTTGGAAGAATTTATCAATCATGACGGCGTGGTGCTAGCTATCTGTGGTGGCTTTCAGCTTCTAGGTCAATACTATATCGAAGCTTCTGGTCGGCGGATTGAGGGACTTGGAATTATGAGACACTATACTCTCAATCAAAAAAATAACCGCTACATCGGCGACATCAAGATTTATAACGATGAATTTGACGAAACCTATTATGGTTTTGAAAATCACCAAGGACGGACCTTTCTATCTGACGATGAAAAACCGCTCGGCAGAATTATTTATGGGAATGGAAACAACAAGGAAGACCAAAGCGAAGGCGTACACTACAAGAATGTCTTTGGCTCTTATTTCCACGGTCCTATCCTATCCCGCAATGCCAATCTAGCTTACCGCCTAGTGACAACTGCTCTGAAGAATAAATATGGTCAAGATATTCCCCTCGCCAACTACGAGGACATTCTAGCTCAAGAAGTCCCAGAAGAATACGGAGACGTCAAGAGCAAGGCAGAGTTTGAATAGGGATATGAAACACAAAAGGAGACCAATGATGAAAGAAAGAATGTACTACATTTTACTGCTACTTGCAATCCTCCTAATCGCTGGACTGTCTTTGGCAAATATGCAAAGCGTCACCGTTAGCTTTATTCTCTTTCGTTTTAAAATTCCACTGATTCTCTTAATTTTACTCTCTGTCTTACTTGGAGCTATCACTACTATCCTCATCAGCATGCCAAAGAATTTTTCTCTCAAAAATGAATTAGCTAAAGCCAAAAAAGAACTCAAAACAAAAAACTAGGTTGGAAATCCAACCTAGTTTTTTGAAGATATTCTTAAAAAGTTCGGATTTTACTTTCGGACACGTTTTTTTTGTCAAAATTCTCTTGTCCGCAAATCGGACGACATTATTTTTTCAAAAAAGCTTTGTCCGAAACAAGAATGTTCGGAATTTGCTCCAAAAATCTCTTTCCGAAAACTGGACAAAGCAATCTCTCCCCTAAAACTTCTCGTCCGAATGTGGAAAATGGCAAATTATTTAAAAGTTGCCTCGTCCTTCATGAAGGACGAGGTTTTTTGCTCAAAAAACTCTCATCCCCATTTGGAATGTTCGAGATTTACTCTCAGGGAAGAATTTCTCCGCTTCGGATGAACTTTCTTGACTTAAAAATAGCTCGCTCACACCCGTTCTGCCACTTCTTCCCACTCTGTCATGGCTGCTTCCTGTCGTTCAGTCAGCTGGTCTAGCTTCTGCTGAAACTCCATGAGCTCGCTCGCATCATTGGTCTCCTGCATAGCTGTAGTCAACTCGGTCGTTTGCATCTCCAGCTCTTCGATTTCAGCTTCTAACTGCTCCAAACGGCGAGCTAATTTCCGAGCTTCTTTCTGTGTTTCTTTCTGGAGTTGGTAGTTGGTGACTGGCTGAGGCTGAGTGGGCTCTGTTGCGGAAGCTTTCTCCTCTCTCAAAGCTTCCAGCTCTGCTTTTTTCTCCAGATAATAGTCATAATCGCCCAGATAAAGAGTGGAGCCAGTATCAGAAAGCTCGATAATCTGCGTGGCAACACGGTTAATAAAGTAGCGGTCATGGCTAACAAAGAGCAGAGTGCCGTCAAAGTCAATCAAGGCATTCTCCAACACCTCTTTGCTATCAATATCTAGGTGGTTGGTTGGCTCATCCAGCACCAAGAAATTTTTATTTTCCATAGACAGCTTAGCCAATAAAAGCCGCGCTCGTTCCCCACCTGACAGCATACTGACAGACTTTTTGACATCATCTCCTGAGAAGAGAAAGGCACCTAGACGATTGCGGATTTCCACTTCTGGTGTTAGTTTAAAATCATTCCAAAGTTCGTCCAAGACTGAATTGCTCGGTGTCAATCGGCTTTGGGTCTGGTCATAGTAGCCCAGCTCCACATTTACCCCCAGATGCTCCTGCCCACGGATAAAAGGAATTTGTCCTACAATGGACTTGATAAGAGTTGTTTTCCCAATACCATTTGGTCCGACAATAGCTACTGCGTTAAATTTGCGAATATCCAGATTGATAGGCTCGGATAACACTTGGTTATCATAACCAATAGCCGCATCTTCTACAGTCAGAACGACATTTCCAGAAGGCTTAGCCGAGCGAAAGGTCATATTAGCAGAACGACTGCCTCTGTCTGGCTTGTCCAGACGCTCCATTTTTTCCAGCTGTTTGCGTCTGGATTGAGCGCGTTTGGTTGTAGATGCCCGAACCAGATTGCGATTGACAAAATCCTCCAAAGCAGCAATTTCCTTCTGCTGCTTTTCATAATTCTTGGCCTCCGTCAAGAGCTTCTGCTCCTTTTGCTGAACAAAACTAGAGTAATTTCCCACATAGCGGTCCAACGAATGCTGGGTCAAGTCCAGCGTCACAGTGGCTACCTTGTCTAGGAAATAACGGTCGTGACTGACGATGATGAGAGCTCCGCCATAGTTGCTCAAATAGTTTTCTAGCCAAGCAATCGTCTCTATATCCAAGTGGTTAGTTGGCTCATCCAGTACCAATAAATCTGGCTTTTCCAACAGCATTTTTGCTAAAGCCAGTCGAGTATTCTGCCCGCCCGAAAGCTCTTCTATCTTCATCTGCCACATGGACTCGTCAAACTTGAAACCATTGAGAATCGCACGAATATCTGCCTCATAGGTAAAGCCACCTGCCTGACGGAAATCCTCTGACAAGCGGTCATAGTCTGTCATCAGCTTTTCCAGATCCGTCCCAGTCAAATCCCCCATAGACAGCTCCATCTGTCTCAATCGTTGCTCCTGCTGACGTAAATCATCAAAAACATGCAACATTTCATCGTAAATGGTATTGGCAGACTCAAAGCGGCTGTCCTGAGCCAAATAAGACAGGGACATGTCCCGCTTTTTATTGACTTCCCCAGTGCTTGGAGCTTCCTCACCAACTAAAATCTTCAAAAGAGTGGACTTACCAGCTCCATTTTTCCCTACTAAGGCAATTCTATCTCGTTCATCCACTTGCAGGTTGATATTATCAAAAAGAACCTCCCCTGCAAAAGAGCGTTCAATCTTATTTGCTTGTAAAATAATCATAAACCTATTATAGCAGATTCCTATCTCAACTGCTATCTTAGAAAACAAAAATACGGTTCATTTCGACCGCATTTTCATTTAAAGCTACTTAAAATTTCTTGATTTTGCATCACAAGGTAAACACCTAATAGAATAATCAAAGCAAAAAGCCCTAATTTGATGATTCCTTTTACAAAACGAATGACCCAAAGAATTATCATCGAACCAATCAACCACATCACAGCTGAATGATTGAAAAATCCTTGAATAGCTTGACTATTTTGACCAAAGAAATTCTGAATGGACACAGGAACATGTTCCTGCCATGCAGCTGTCACACCGATATGATTGGCAATATCAGAACCACTTTGCCATAGCCAGGCAAAAATACTAGAATTAAAGACAAACAAGAAAACTTGCTCTGGGAAACGTCTAATGATTTTAAAGATACTTCTTATCATGCTATGCTTGATACAACTCCTTTACTGCTTGAACATCTACTGCTTGAATCTCGTAAAACGAGCCAGAAGATTGCATGACAGATTTTTCTTCATTATGTTCTAATCCAATCGCATGTCCCAATTCATGTTCTGCTGTGTTTACGATTCGTTCATAAGAGTAGCCGTATTGACTATTCAATAGATAATAACGATTTAGCCGAACCGTTACATTTGTGAAGCGTTTCGTCAATAAATTAGTTTGTGATTCTGCCTCACCTGCCGCACTCACCGTACCATCATTCATCTCTGTCGCCACAATATTGGCTTGACTTTTATCATTTACAATCTGAAAAGTGAAAGCACCTGTTTGATTCCAAGTACGAATGGCTTCCTGATAAGCTGAGCGAAATGTCTCATCTTGTGTATCTATATAAACCGTAGCGCTTGCTGTGTCCCATCGGACACCAGACGCTTGATGAACATGATTGTCCGATAGCTGTTTGGTCAGGTCTCTCACATTTTGCCCGACGCCTAGCTGACTATCCTGTCCACTTACATATCGATAAATTTGACTGACATCTTGCTGAAGTGTTGTCGAAAAACTGCTTTTAGAAGGACTCATGATATACAAGATTCCCACTAAAAAGAGTGCTGTTAATGCAAGACTATAAACTAAACGCCATATCAAGCGCAACAGCGCCGAAAATATTCGAAATATAAACCTCATACTTCCCTCCTAATCTCAAATGTAAAGAGTAAGTATAATGAGATTCGCTTAAAAATTTCTTAACATAGAGAACTGTAAAAGAAAGAATAAAATATTGACAAAAAAATGTAAATTGCTGTCAAAAAAGTCATCTCTCAAGCAACTTTAGGATAAGCGCTCCTCCACTTCAAAATCAATCGGCAACCATTTCAGAAATTCTTCTAGTTGATTTTCCCAATAATACCACTCATGCTTTCCCGGATTATGATGATAGGTGATATCTAAGCCACATTCGCGCAATTGTTTAACAGCTACTTCATTTGCTTGATAAAGAAAATCCTGCTCCCCACACCAAGCGTAAAATTTAGTCTTTTTATCTGACTTCTTTGCCATTGTCGTCAAAAAATGCCGCTTGACATCAGCTGCTTTCAAATCGCCAAACACACCTTGCCAATAGTTGAGCGTCCCACCTGGAAGTTCTTCTATGTCCACATCATCTAGACCGAGCCCAATAGCGCCTGAAAATGACCCTGCATAAGAGAATCGATCTGTCGTCAAGGCTATTTTATAAGCCCCATAACCTCCCATTGACAGACCTGCAATAAATGTTTTCTCCCGTTTCCGACTCATATTGGGAAAGAAACGCTGCATAACCTCAGGCAATTCTTTTGCTATGGCATCATAATAATTCAATCCATAAGCAGTATTAGTGTACCAAGCAAGATCTGTTGACGGCATAATGACAATTAAATTTGTATGGCGCAGTAAACGCTCAATATTCGTCCTTTTTCGCCACGAATTTTCATTGCCTCCCATGCCGTGCAAAAGGTAAAGAACGGGAATATCCATATCTGCTATCTGACTGGGGGCTACTGCATCCGCATCAGGATAGATGACATTGACACGACGCTCCATTTCTAGTACTGCTGAATGATATTCTATTTCAAAAAATGCCATTTTTTCTCCTTTTAATATAAATGTAAGAAAGGGGTTGGAACAAACGTCCTGACCCCACGATTTTTGTAACTATATAAAATGTGCTAATTTAACCTACTTAACGCACTTCCATTACAACAGGTAAAATTGCCGGACGACGTTTGGTTTGCTCAAAGAGATATTTCGCAAGATTGTCACGCACCGAGCCTTTCAACTCACTCCAGTCAAAATTATCTTTTGCAAGGTAATCTTCAACTGTTTTATTGATTAAGTCAGCACTCTCACGCAAAATATCACGGCTTTTCTTGACATAAACAAATCCACGTGTATGAACCTTGGCTTTGGAAATAATCTTCTTGTCACGACGGTTTACTGTAATGGCTACGATAAAGATACCGTCTTCAGACAGAACTTTGCGGTCACGAAGAACGATAATTCCGACATCACCAATCGCATTTCCGTCAATCATAACATCACCAGAAGATACCGCACCAGCAGGTACAAAATCATCCGTTTCATATTCCATAATGCTACCACGTTTTGGAATAAAAATGTTCTCTGGCAACATACCAATTGCCATGGCAGCTTTAGCATGTGCTGCCAATTCACGATATTCTCCTTGAATTGGGAACAAGAATTTTGGCTGCAAGAGGTTTAACATCAATTGCAAATCGCGCTCATTTCCATGTCCAGACACTCGCAAATCTTGCGTAATTAGTTTGACAACACCACCTGCTTGGTAGATCATGTTTTCTACACGTGCCACCAAGGCTTCTTTTGCGATAGACGGTGTTGTAACAATATAAACCAAATCACCTTCTTTGATTTCTACATAACGGTGACGACCAATAGACATCTTGCGCAAGCCATTGATTGGCTCACCCATACGCCCAGTTTCCAAAATAATCAGTTCATGATCTTCAAACTTAGACATTTCTTTTGGTTTGATTAGCAAACGTTCGTCCACAAGTGATAATTTCTTCAAGCGAATAGCTGTACGAACGATATTTTCAATGTCAAACCCCGTCAGCACAACACGACGACCCGTTCTAGCAGCAGCTTCAAAAACCTGTTGAATACGAGAAAGATTGCTTGCAACCGCCGCAACAATCACGCGCCCTTCCCAATCACCAATCGTATTGCTAATTTCTTTTGCAACTTCGCTCTCGCTTGCCACTTGAATATTACTATCCGCATTTGCAGAATCACTAAGAAGAGCTAGAACGCCTTCACGACCAATTTCCGCCAAGCGAGCAAAATCTGTTGCGTAAGACTGACTAGCCGTTTGGTCAAACTTGAAATCACCTGTGTAAACAATATTCCCTTCAGACGTTTTCAAAACAATCCCTAAACTCTCTGGAATAGAGTGCGTTGTTTTAAAGAAAGATACAACTGTACCTCCAAAATCAATCTCTGTGTCTTCATCAATCACATGAAAATCATTGAACTTTTTGACCGTATCATTTCCTTTGACAAATAACTTAGCCAACTCAATCGTCAATTCTGAGCCAAATACAGGGACTTTCGTTTCAGCAAGTAAATAAGGCAAGGCACCAATTGCATCCGCATGCCCGTGTGTCAAAAAGACCCCTGCAATACGGTCCTTATTTTCAAACAAATAGTCCATATTTGGAATAACAAAATCCACACCAAGCTGTTCATTTTCTGGATATTTTAATCCGACATCCAGGACAAAAATAGATTCATCCACTTCAGCGATGTAAAGATTTTTTCCATTTTCACGTACACCGCCCAAAGCAATCAATTTAATATTGCTCATTGATTCTCCTTTTCAAATTTTTTTACTAACGGTCCTTGGAATCCCAAGTCGAATTACAGTTTTGCAAATCTTTTGCATATCTAATTTATTATACTACTTTTCATGATTTTTTTCAAAGAACAGAGCATACAAAAACTCCTAGTTACTGTATACCTACAGAAAGCTAGGAGCCGTCTCTATTTGCTAATAAGTGATAGATAGACTTTCAGAAAGTAATTATCTGAAAAGAGATTCTTATGATGATTCCATCGTTACTTTATTAAAGAATGATTTTCTTGTCCACAATATATCAAAAACAAGTTTTTTCATCTAAAACAATAGCGGTTTTTTTACTAAGCATGAAAATCATTAAAAAGCTTCTACCGACTGCATCAAATAACATTCTTATTTATTCTTACTTTGCGTTCTTCATACGCGATGCAATTCTACAAACCACTACATGACATCTTCAGAAATATTTAATCAAATACCTCCAATTAAGAAAAACAATTAGCAAATAGAAACTAATACATCATAAACGATTTAAAATATGAATGTTCCGATACCCATTGGAATCAGCCCTTTCTTATCTTTCTTTAATTATATTGTACACCTTCTTTTTTAAAAAAGCAAGCGTTTACATTCATTTTTTTAAAATATTTTTTACAAATGAAAAGAGGCAGAATTAACCATTCAAACCTCTTCTCAATGTGGATTTTTATGCCCGTACTGTGACACTTGTGCCGTCTTCTTTATAAAGATTTATCAAACCTTCTTTACGACTGCGTACCATATCACCTGGATAAACCGGATGTGGCAAGGAAATCGTCAACAGTTCCATCGGATTTGGAGCCCGATCAATTTTATTTCCATCTGAATCATGTAAATCTGTAATGACTGCGTTAAAATGACGGAAACCAGGGCCATAAAATTCAACTGGGTCGCTCTCATTGATGACATTTCGTTGCCGAATAGTCGCTGTTTGCGTATCAGGGTCATAAGCCACCACTTCTGCCACAAATTTATATTGCGGAATTTTGCGGCGTGATCCAAAAAGCTGCTCATTTTCAGTCGGTGTATGATAATAAAATCCTGTCGCCAACTCACGTTGCGCAACTTTCCACATTTCATCTACTAAATCTTGCTTGATTGCTTCAAACTTTTCAGGACTTTCAAGATAAGCATCTACTGCCGCCTTGTAACAATTTGAAACAGTAGATACATAGTGAATAGACTTCATGCGTCCTTCAATTTTCAAGCTGTCTACTCCATTTTCAATCATATCTGGAATATGGTCAATCATGGACATATCCACAGCCGACATAGAAAATTCTTCTGGAATTTCGCCTTTTAAGCTCTTGCGCTCTTGTCCAAAGGGCATATCGTAGAGATCATATTTCCAGCGGCAAGATTGAGAGCAGCCCCCACGATTGGCATCCCGCATGCTCATATGATTAGATAAAGTACAGCGCCCTGAGTAAGAAATGCACATAGCACCGTGAACAAAAGCTTCAATCTCAACATCGGTATGTTTGCGGATTTCTGCCAATTCTTCCATGGAAACTTCGCGCGCCAAAACGACACGTGTCAACCCCAAATCTTTCCAAAATTCCAAGGTTTCATAGTTTGTTGCGCTAGCTTGTGTTGACAAGTGTACTTCCAAACCTGGCGCTTCTGTACAAGCAATGGCAATCAAAGCTGGGTCAGATACGATAACGGCAGAAATGCCAATATCCCGCAAAGTGCGGAACCATTCCCCAGCTCCTTCTTCATTGCCTTCGTGGGTTACCATGTTCGCAGCCACATAGACTTTTGCGCCATGTTCACGAGCAAATTGAACGCCCTCTTCCATTTCTTCAAACGTAAAATTTCCAGCACGACTGCGCAAACCATAGGCTTGTCCACCAATATAAACAGCATCCGCTCCATAACGAATGGCGACTTTTAATTTTTCCAACGTTCCAGCAGGCGCCAGAACTTCTGGTCTTTTCAAAGTTTTTGTCATATTCTCGCTCTTTTCTAAATTCTAATACTTAGCCTTTTTATTTTATAGCAAAAAGGGCTTGAAAGCAAACTAAAGGTAACAGATTGTTAATGTTAAACAAGCAGTCACAACTCGCGACCACCTGTATTCCTTATTTCACCTGGTCTGGATCATATTCATAAAATCCAGTATCCAAGAAACGATTTTTGGGATGCAATTGATGAATCTGCTCATCCAAAAGGAAAGCCTGATCATGTGTAAATTGATTGGTCTCAATCAGCTCACGCGCTTGCACAAAGAGTTTGGCAATTTCAACAAAATTGTGTCCTGGCGTGTAAATGCCTTCTAATTTCCAATGTGTAAAGCAATGTTCTACCAACTCTCCAAGTTTCGTCATCATATCCAAATCATTATTTGCAAAAATATGCGTCCCATGATTGTCCTCAAAAATAGAATAATGGCTATCTGGGTCACTCGGCTCTGCAAGGAATAAATCACGCTCACGGCTCTTTTCGTCATCAATATGAGTGAAATTATAATAATTTTGCAAAAGCGGACGCTTAGAGTGATGAATGACGCTAGCACCATAAACCAAAATCTCAACAGGAATTTCTAAAATCTCTTGCATTTTAAATAGTTCAGCAGATGGGATTTCACGCGCTAGAACTGCCTCAGAAGCGCCAGCTTTTTGCCCCCAGAAGTTCACCTGACGACTGCTGGCAACCATAGTCGAGGCATCATAAATCGTCTTAAACGGATAACCGTCACGTTTTAACACATAAAACACACCAGCATCTCCCACAGTAATGTAATCTGCCTGAATATCCACTAAAAAATCAAGAAATGGCTTGATTTTATTCATCATTTCCTGATGCATCAAAGAATTGACAGCAACTGTCAACTTTCTGCCTGCCTCATGTACAAGGGCTGCAATCTGCCGCAATTCGTCATAAGAAAAAGTATGGGGTAACCGAAGACCATACTCTTTTTCACCTACATAAATGCGATCCACACCTGCTTCTAAAAGCTCTTTTACTTGTTCAACGCTCTCAGCTGTCGCTGTAATGATAATCTTTTTCATAGCAAAATTATAACATATTTTTGATTTCTCTTCTATTTTTTAATTT
>NZ_JAKZJH010000010.1:0-84729 GCF_031142795.1 Streptococcus sp. IsoGale021 | reverse complement strand
CATCGAGTTGTTCCATATGGGACTTTTTGTATACACAAAAATAGCTCCATAATCTCTGCGGTAGTTTTACCCACTACAGAAATTATAGAGCCGTTCTTTTCGTCAGTATCGTGATGTTCGGTATAAAATTGGCGACTAAAGCAAGACGGTCGTGCTCCCTAATACAATTACTTGCAAACGAATAGAATCTGGGAAGATGACATATAAGACAACAAAAAATCCCAACCATAGGCGATTGGGATTAGTCTCTTAAGAAGAGATTAATGAGTAAAAGCAACACAAACACCTTCTGGAACAAAGAAATCATGTGATAATTCTGTTAATTTTCCTGTTTCTGGGTCACGTTTGAAGACAGTCGCATTGTCTGAGTCTTGATGGGCTGCGATAATATACTGTTGATCTGGTGTAATATTAAAATCACGTGGATTTTTTCCATTAGTTGGTACGAATTCTACAAGTTCAAGTGTTCCATCTCCTGCTACTTTGTAAACAGCGATTGAATTATGTCCGCGGTTGGAGCCATAAAGGAAGCGACCGTCAGCAGATAGGCGAATAGCAGCTGTTCCATTAAATTCTGAAAAGTCTTCTGGTAAAGTGGAGATGGTTTGCAGGCGTTCAAATTGACCATCTCCATCGTAAATTAAAACTTCAATAGTAGAGTTTAATTCACAAATAAGATAAGCAATTTTGTAGTGAGGGTGGAACACAATATGACGTGGACCAGCGCCAGATGTCGCATGATAAGTCTCTAATCGATTTAGGCGTCCATAATCACTAATTTCATATGTCACAACTTCATCAGTTCCTAAATCACACGTAACCAGATACTTATCGGGTGTTAAATCTGCAAAATGCACATGAGCAGCAGCTTGGTTTTCATGAGGACCGTAGCCGATATGAACATCAGAATCAACTAATTTAAGGCTACCATTTTCTTGTCGTCTATAAACTAATACTTGTCCTTTATGGTAGTTTGCCCCGTAGACAAGGCTTCTTGCTTCATCTACACTCACATAGCATAGAGGAGCACCTTCGGCCACAACGTGATTGAGTAACTGTCCCGCTTTATTAAAGGCTGCAATGCCTCCCTCACCGTGTTCAGTTCCGACAGAATATAGGTTCTGTTGCTTGTCAAAAGCTAAATAAGTAGGATTTGGCTCTTTTGCAATAAGTGTTAAATTTGCCAGTTCTCCTGTGCTAGTATCAAAATCAGCTTTGTAAATTCCTTCTGAGCTACGACGTGTATAAGTTCCAAAATAAACTGTTTGTGTCATCATTCACCTCGAAATATTTGATACTTTCATTATAACACAAAAAGAGATGAAATGGTTTTCACAAATGAAAGCTGCTGTCAGTTTTATGATGAAAAAATAGATAAAAAATAGATTCGAGATAGGATGGGAACAAATGACTTTGATACAATAAAAATAGATTTGCGGGTGGTGGCGCTAACAATCAGGGTTGTCTGTTTGACTTCTGAAAAATGTTTAGTTTTTTGGGAAGAAAGTTTTTATCCTGCATCACGGTTCAATCTTTGTAAGTTCACTATTTTGTTGTATAATAAAAGTAATCTTTACATTGATTAGCAGTCATTTAATTTTATATCTATATTTTAAGGAGTAAGAAATGCATAAGATTTTAGTAGTAGAAGATGACACTACGATTAATCAAGTGATTTGTGAATTTTTGAAAGAAAATCATTATGAGGTGACACCAGTTTTTGACGGGGCAGAAGCCCTACGTGAATTTGAGGAAAAATCGTTTGACCTCATCATTCTGGACGTTATGTTGCCCTCTATGAGCGGTCTGGATGTGTTGAAGGAAATCCGGAAGACGTCGCAGGTACCAGTTATGATGTTAACTGCACTAGATGATGAATATACTCAGCTGGTCAGCTTTAATCACCTTATCAGTGATTATGTTACCAAACCATTTTCGCCACTTATTTTGATGAAACGCATTGAAAATATTTTCCGGAGTACTGTGACAGAATCAGAGATTGTCATTGGAGACTTACGTGTTTCAATTGACGATTGTACAGTTTATTGGCAAGAAGAGAAAATGTCTCCTACTAAAAAAGAATATGAAATTATCCAAGCTTTAGCTCAAAGAAAAAATCATTTGGTGACTCGGGATCAATTGATGAATACAATTTGGGGTTATAGTGAACTGGATAGCCGTGTTTTGGATAACCATGTAAAAAATATTCGGAAAAAAATTCCTGGAATACCTCTTAAAACGATTACTGGTATGGGTTATCAACTTGGAGGAGAAGAAGAGTGAGAATTGCTAAAAAGCATTTTCTTTTGACAGGAACAATAATTTTTATTATCGTGACAACGGTTTTAACAACACTCTATTTTGTGATGCCTGTTTATTATGAGCAAGTCAAGCATCGAGAAGCTAAAAGTGAGTTCTTTCAGATTGCTCAGCAAGTTCAAGGAAAACCGTCAGATGATATAGGAAAGCTTTTAAGTGACTACAATCGAAAGAATACACGCGTCTGGTTTAGTATATTAGATGCGAAAGGAAAACTTATTTATCCACATATTGATTTAGCTAATGAAAAGGGAGAATTCCAATTAACAATTTTACCTTCTGACATGAGTTTGAAAAATCAAACTAAAAGTATGAGCAAGAAGATAAGAACGGCAGAAGGGACCACATTGACCTTACGTGGGGAATATTCGCTCCAACCAATATCGGATGCTACTTACGTGTTGTTAAGTCTTTATCCTTATATCTTATTCTTTTCGTTAACGTTAGGTGGTATAGTGGCTTTTCTTTATAGTCGATTTGCAACCAAACGCATTACAGATATTTCAGAGAGCACGCGAAAAATGGCAACTCTTTCTCCAGATGTGGCTTGTCCTGTCAAAGGGCGGGATGAAATTTCCACTCTCGCTCAAGATATTAACAGTCTGTATAATAATCTTTTGACAAGTATTGAAGCGCTGCGATTGGAAAATGAGAAGGTTGCTGAAAGTGAACGGGAGAAAGCAGAATTTCTACGGATGACTTCTCATGAGCTGAAAACGCCGATTACCAGCATGATGGGAATTGTGGATGGTATGATTTATGGTGTTGGTGACTTCAAAGATAAAGATAAATACCTACATAAATGTCGTGAAATTTTGGAAGAGCAATCAAAACTTGTACAGTCTATCTTGGCAATTTCTAAAATTGAAATGCGGATAGAAGCGGAAGAGGAAGAATTTTCACTTAATCAGCTCTTGGAGGAAAACTTGAGCAGCTATAAGATGTTAGCTGATGTGAAAGGCTATCAATTTACTGTACAGTTAGAAGAGCTTCAAGTGCATGGCAACAAGACTTATTTGCTGAAAGCTATTAAAAATTTACTAGATAATGCTTTCCATTATACATTAGCCGGTGGAGAGATTCTTTTAATGATTAAAGACAATCGGTTAATCATTGAAAATGATGCGGAACATGTGTTGGATGAACAGCAAATCCAGCAAATATTTCAGCCATTTTATCGTCCGGATTACAGTCGTAACCGCAAAGATGGTGGAACAGGTCTGGGACTCTTTATCGTGCAACAGATTTTGGAAAATCATCATTTGCACTATCTCTTTGAAGCTGTTGATGACAAACGAATGCGGTTTACAATTTTTTTCTCAGATAAAGAAAGCTAAAAGTGGGAATCTGTTCATGAATTGAATGGATGACCGCTTTTTGTGTTTGACTCGAGCGTAAGAAGGAAATTCATAAAGGACTACCCTTTCTTCAAGAATTTTTTAGTGAAAAATGCTACAATGAGATAAATAAAGAAAAGGATGTCTGTATGGAACACAAAAAGAAGGATTTCAGCCTATCATGGTTTTTTCGGTGGTTTTTAGACAATAAGGCAATCACTGTTTTTTTGGTGACCTTATTGTTGGGGTTGAATATTTTTGTATTAAGCAAAATTAGTTTTATTTTTATTCCTGTTCTAGAATTTATCGGAGTTATCATGCTGCCGGTGATTTTAGCAGGGCTTTTGTATTATCTCTTAAATCCAATTGTAGATTTTATGGAGAAACATAAGATCAATCGTTTAGTTGCGATTACGATTGTTTTTATTTTGATTGCATTGCTCTTAATTTGGGGCTTGGCTGTAGCAATTCCAAGTTTGCAACATCAGATTGTGAGCTTTGTAAGGAATTTACCAGCTAATTTGCAAAAGTCGAATAAAATCATTCAAGATTTTTTGGAAAATCGAATTTCTGATGATGTCAAGCCTCAATTGGAAGAAATTGCGAATAATTTTTCAGATCAAGTGACAGCTTGGGCGAGTAATTTCTCATCGAAAGCGGTGAACTGGGTTAGTACATTAATTAGTACAGCTTCGCAAGTGATTGTAGCCATTATTATCATGCCTTTTATCCTTTTTTACCTTTTACGAGATGGGAAAAATTTGAAATCTTATTTGACAAAATTCATACCAACAAAGTTTCGTGAACCTGTTGGGCAAATTTTGACAGACGTCAATACACAGCTTGCTAATTATGTTCGTGGTCAGGTGACTGTTGCTATCATTGTAGCGATTATGTTTATCATTTTCTTTAAGATAATAGGACTTCGTTATGCAGTAACGCTTGGGGTGACGGCAGGGATTTTAAATTTGATTCCTTATTTGGGAAGTTTTCTAGCTATGCTGCCGGCTCTTGTTCTGGGGTTAATTGCTGGACCAATTATGCTCTTGAAAGTCATTGTTGTCTTTATTGTAGAGCAAACGATTGAAGGGCGGTTTGTGTCGCCATTAATTCTCGGTAGCCAATTGAACATTCATCCAATCAATGTTCTTTTTGTCCTCTTGACAGCTGGTTCTATGTTTGGTATCTGGGGCGTTTTGCTGGGAATTCCCGTTTATGCGTCTGCAAAAGTTGTGATTGCTGCTATTTTTAAATGGTATAAGAAAGTCAGCGGCTTGTATGAAGAAGAATCCGTAGATGAGACAGGAGAAGAAATTGAACAACAGTGAGAAAATGGTTGCTTCTTTGCAAAAGCAGGATTTGGCACATGCCAATAAATATTTTGAAAGAGCTCTAACAAATGATACAGAAGAAGAATTACTTGAATTAGCCGACTACTTAGAAAGTATCGGCTTTTTCCCTCAAGCTAAGCAAATTTATGAAAACTTAGCTCCCCACTATCCAGAATCCTATATTAGTTTAGCACAGATTGCTAGTGAAGATGGACAAGTGGAAGAGGCCTTTGCCTATCTGGAAGAAATTACTTCTGATAGTGACTGGTATGTGACAGCACTCTTGGTCAAAGCCGATCTCTATCAAATGGAAGGATTGCCAGATGTTGCAAGGGAAAAATTAGCCGAGGCAAAGCAATTGTCTGACGAGCCGTTAGTGACTTTTGGCTTGGCTGAAATAGATTTTGAATTGGGAAACTTGAATCAGGCTATTAAAGAGTATGCTAGTTTAGACAATCGCCTGATTTATGAGCAGACGGGTGTTTCTACTTATCAGCGGATTGGCGTTTCCTATGCAAGTTTGGGGAAATTTGAAGTAGCGATTGAGTTTTTAGAAAAAGCTTTAGAGATTGAATACGATGATGCTGTAGCCTTTGAATTAGCGACTATTTTATATGACCAGAAAGAATATCAAAAAGCTAATCTATACTTTAAGCAAATTGATGCGATTTCGCCGGAATTTGAAGGTTATGAGTATGGTTATGCTTTGTCGCTTCACGCAGAACATCAGACAGAAGATGCATTGCGCCTCACGCAGCAGGGCTTGTCGAAAAATCCATTTGATACACGTCTTTTGTTGCTAGCTTCGCAGCTTTCTTATGAACTTCATGATGAGCAAAAAGCAGAAGATTATCTTTTGAAAGCAAAAGATAATGCGGAAGACTTGGAAGAAATTGCATTGCGTTTGTCTAATCTTTACTTAGAGCAAGAGCGTTTTGATGAAGTTTTGAAATTTGAGGAGCAAGACATAGACAATGTACTGACTAAGTGGAATATTGCGCGTGCCTATCAGGCTTTGGAACAGACAACAGCAGCTTTGGAGCGCTATCGTCTGTTGCTCTCGGATTTAAAGGAAAATCCAGAATTTTTAGAGCAATATATTTATCTACTTCGTGAAATGGGAGATTTTGAAGAAGCAAAACACCAAGCAGAGCATTATCTTCACTTGGTTCCAGATGATGTGGAGATGCAGGAATTGTACAATAGTTTGTAAAAAGAGTAACAAGCACAATCCTATAAGACGCATGGGAATTATGATATAATGATGAGCGTGATATTCAGGAAGGACGAAGAAAATGACTGAAAAATTTGGTGCGGATTTGATTGTGGATAGTTTAATCAATCACAAGGTGGATTATGTATTTGGAATTCCCGGTGCAAAGATTGACCGTGTGTTTGATACCTTAGAGGACAAAGGTCCACAACTGATCGTGGCTCGTCATGAACAAAATGCTGCTTTTATGGCACAAGGAATTGGGCGGATCACAGGAGAGCCAGGTGTCGTGATTGCAACCAGTGGACCAGGCGCTTCAAATTTAGCAACGGGCTTGGTTACGGCGACCGCAGAAGGGGATCCTGTACTAGCTTTAGCCGGTCAGGTCAAACGAGCTGATCTTCTCAAACGTGCACATCAGTCCATGGATAATGCTGCACTGTTTAAGCCGATTACCAAGTATTCTGTCGAAGTGCAAGATGGCAATACTCTTTCAGAAATTATTGCCAATGCGTATCGTCATGCCAAATCAGGAATGCCGGGGGCAAGTTTTATTTCCATTCCGCAGGATGTGGTGGATAGTCAGGTGCAAGTGAAAGCAATTAAACCGCTGACGGATCCGCAGTTGGGTTCTAGCTCGGTGGCTGACATCAACTACCTAGCGCAAGCGATTAAAAACGCTGTGTTGCCGGTTCTGCTCTTGGGAAATGGCGCTTCAAGTGCCAAAGTGACGGCTTCTATTCGTCAGTTATTGGAGCAAGTACAGTTGCCTGTTGTGGAAACATTCCAAGGGGCTGGGATTGTGTCTCGTGAATTGGAAGAAGCTACGTTCTTTGGACGTGTCGGACTGTTTCGTAATCAACCAGGTGATATGCTCTTGAAAAAATCTGATCTAGTCATCGCTATCGGCTATGATCCGATTGAGTATGAAGCACGCAACTGGAATGCTGAAATTTCTGCCCGCGTCATTGTGATTGACGTAGAGCCAGCAGAGATTGATACTTACTTCCAACCGGAGCGTGAGCTGATTGGAGATATTGCAAATACTTTGGATTTATTGCTGCCAGCGATTAACGGTTATCAATTACCAGAAGGGTCGCGGGAATATCTGCAAGTTTTGCGAGATAAAATGGACGGTGATGTGAAATTTGATCGCAGCCAAACTGAAACAGGACGACTACACCCGCTGGATATTGTCGAAGTCTTGCAGGAAAATACGACAGACGACATGACGGTTACTGTTGATGTGGGTACGCATTATATCTGGATGGCGCGTTATTTCAAAAGCTATGAGCCACGGCACTTGCTCTTTTCAAATGGTATGCAAACGCTAGGTGTGGCACTTCCTTGGGCAATTTCAGCGGCCTTGGTTCGTCCCAACACCAAGATTATTTCTGTGTCTGGCGATGGTGGCTTCCTCTTTTCGGCTCAGGAGCTAGAGACAGCGGTTCGCCTGCACTTGCCGATTGTTCATCTCATTTGGAACGATGGTCATTATAATATGGTGGAATTCCAAGAAGAAATGAAATACGGTCGTTCATCTGGAGTGGACTTCGGACCTGTTGATTTTGTCAAATACGCAGAGAGCTTTGGTGCAAAAGGATTCCGAGCAACCTCTCCAGCAGAATTAACACAGTTGCTCCAAAAAGCCTTAAAGGAAAATGGACCGGTTATCATTGATGTGCCAGTGGATTACAAGGATAGCAGCACGCTGGGAGAAACGATTTTACCAGATGAGTTTTATTAAAGAAGAAGTGGGAAAGAACTCGAAATTGTTAAAAGAGTTCGTTTTCCACTGTTTTTTCAAGGAAAGATAGTAAACATTGTCTAGGAGGAGAAATGGCAGAGCTTGTAACATTATTTCACTACAATACTTTGGGAGCTTTAATGGCAGGGCTTTACAAGGGAACGATGATGATTGGAGAATTGCTTCAACATGGTGACTTAGGGATTGGTACTTTAGACTCTATTGACGGAGAGCTGATTGTGCTTGACGGTAAGGCTTATCAAGCCAAGGGAATAGGAGCAAGTCCTGAAGTGATAGAAGTTTCAACAGATATGACGGTTCCTTATGCTGCAGTGGCTTTCCACCAAGCAGAAGCGTGTTTTCGTCAGGATGTTGAGCTGAGCGATGAAGCGTTGAAGAAGCGCATAGAAGCTAGCTATGTCGGGGAAAATCTTTTTCGCTCAATTAAGATTCATGGCGAATTTAGCAGCATGCATGTACGCATGGCTCCAAAATCCTCTTCAGGGAAGAAGTTCGTAGAAATTGCTGCTCATCAGCCTGAGTACCATGCAGAACACGTTTCAGGAACGATTGTTGGCTTTTGGACGCCGGAGCTGTTTCACGGCGTTAGCGTAGCTGGTTATCATCTTCATTTTCTATCTGATGACCACCAATTCGGTGGACATGTCATGGATTTTGTCATGAAAAATGGAGAGGTTGAAATCGGAACGATTGCGGCTTTGGAGCAGCGTTTTCCGGTTCAAGACCAAGATTTTCTCTCTGCAAAATTGAATGTGTCGGAGTTAAAGAAAGATATTGAGAAATCGGAATAAAAGGCGGTGGACAAAGTTAGACAAAAGCTTAAATTCCATTCAAAATTCAAAAGAATGATGCCAAAAAGGCTTAAAATCGTGTTGTTAAAAGCACTGATTTTAAGCCTTTTACTTTTCTAAGAAGTCCTTGTAATGAGAATAAGTTCGTAGCTGTCGCCTCGGTCGACAAAGTGAACGAGAACTGGTTTAAGCTGTCATTCACATTGACGACCTGCTTGAGAACTGATTTACTCTGTCCGAGGGTCGGACAGCTTGCGTGAAAAGAGATTCACTCCGTCCGAGGGTCAGACAGCTTACCTGAAAAGAGATTCATTCCGTCCGAGGGTCGGACAGCTTACCTGAAAAGAGATTCATTCCGTCCGAGGGTCGGACAGCTTGCCTGAAAAGAGATTCACTCTGTCCGAGGGTCGGACAGCTTGCCTGAAAAGAGATTCATTCCGTCCGAGGGTCGGACAGCTTACCTGAAAAGAAATTCATTTCATCCGAGGGTCGGACATATAAAAAATAGTCAGAAAAAGGTGCCAGTTAGTAGACACCTTACATCTTCATGGATTTAATTTTGACTTCATCAGGAGTAACGCGTAGGGTCTTTTGCCCTGTGTAGGTTACAAAACCAGGTTTACCACCTGTTGGCTTGTTAAGTTTTTTGACTTCAATCATATCCACCTGAACGAGATTGGACAATCTCGCCTTAGAAAAGTATGCTGCCAATTCCGCAGCATCTGTCTTGACCTCATCACTTGGTTGCAGATTGCCTGTGATGACCACGTGACTGCCGGGAATATCCTTGGCATGAAACCAAAGTTCCTCTTTTTTAGCCATTTTAAAGGTCAACTCATCATTTTGCAGATTGTTTCGTCCAACCAGAATAACTGTCTGTCCATCAGTAGACAAATATTTCTCTGGTTTTTTCCGTTTTTGGATTTTTTCACGCTGACGTCGACGAATAAAGCCTGTCTGAATCAATTCTTCTCGGATTTCTGTAATTTCTGTGAGATTAGCTTGTGACAAAGCTGTTTCTACACTCTCCAAATATTGAATGGTTTCTTTAGTTTCTTCAATCAGTCCCGTTAAATGCTTGACCGCTTCTTTCAGCTTTTGGTATTTCTTAAAATAGCGCTGAGCATTTTGGTTAGGGGTCAAAGCTTTATCCAACACAATAGTAATTTTCTCGCTTGTGTAGTAATTGTCCAGTTCTACTTGGTCTTGATTGTTTGGAACTTGGTGCAAAAAAGTAGTGAGGAGCTCTCCTTTTTGGCGAAATTCCTCCGCATTTTCAGTCGCGACTAATTCCTGCTCTTGTTTTTTTAATTTCTTGCGATTTTTTTCTAATTCATTCTCCACTCGATGAATCAGTTCACTGGCTTGCTGATTAACACGGTCGCGTTCCGCCTTGTCTTGATAGAAGTCGTCTAGCAGCTGCGATAAGCTCGGAAATTCTTTCTGACTATCCGCAAAAAGAATGGGCGCAAAGGATTTAGTTGTCAGATGAGCTTGCGTGGGACTGGCAAAGAAAGCACGGAAGGTTTTTAGTTTGTCACTCGTTAAGCACTGACTGAGCTCGGTCGCTGTATCGCGCCCCAAGCCTTGAAATAAGTTTTGTAAAGAACGAGCCGATAAATCCTCTGTCTGGAGAATTTCAAATAACTTTCCATCAGAAATCGTAAATGGATTACGGTTGCCTGTTTGAGGTGGAGTGACATAGGTTGAGCCCGGCAGAATCGTGCGATAACTATTCTGCGAGAAGCCGACATGTTTAATGGCCTCAATGATGTTGCCACTTGCCTTGTCCATTAAGATGATATTGCTGTGTTTGCCCATGATTTCGATGACCAGTGTTACTGCCACGTTATCTCCAATTTCATTTTTGTTGGAGACAGAGATTTCCAAAATTCGGTCATTGTCAATCTGTTCAATGCTTTCAATCGTAGCACCTTGCAGGTATTTCCGCATGACCATAATGAATGTATTAGGCACTGCTGGATTTTCAAAGGCGGTACGGGTTAGTTGAATGCGACTAAAAACAGGGTGAGCGGATAAGAGTAATTTGTGATTTTGCCGATTGCTGCGGATTTGCAGCACTAATTCCTGCTCAAAAGGTTGGTTGATTTTTTGAATACGACCATATAGCAACTCTTGCCGCAATTCCTCTGTCATGTGGTGTAAAAAAAATCCGTCAAAGGACATGTTTTTCTCTCCTTGAATGATACTAAAGAAAATTATAACAAAAAATAGCAAGAAAAGGTTGGAAAATTATTGTCAGAAAAGTTTGACAAAATACTTGACATTTGTTTCAGAAACATCTAAAATAATATAAAATTAGAAAAGTAATAAAATAGTTGTTGGCAGAGAGCTTGTGGTTGGTGAAAACAAGTAGCAGCGTTTTATGAAATTGGGCTAATGGATAGAAGTTGAATTTGAAACGATAAAAATTCGGTGAGCACACCTTACAGTGCAACTTGTTGTTAGACAAGATAGAGATGTGGGAGAAGTCTATTATTTTTCCCATAATTGAGGTGGCACCGCGATTTACGCCCTCACACAGGATGAACTGTGTGTGGGTTTTTCTTTTATTGTTTCATTTCCCTTAAAATGGAGGAAAAATATGTTTAAACGATGGCGACTCTGGCTTTTACTCGAATAAAAAATAGAAAAATATGAAATGGAGAACAGATATGAAAAACAAACGGTTAATGGGAATGATTGCTCTTTTAGTGGTATTAGTTGTCGGAGGCATTATTTATTCTAGTGTAACTGGCGAGAAAGCGACGAAGACAAGCAATACAACAAAAACAGTAAAAGTTGGTGTGCTGCAATATGTCAGTCATCCGTCACTTGATTTGATTTATAAAGGGATTCAAGAAGGATTGGCACAAGAAGGTTATAAAGGCAAGAAGATCAAGATTGACTTTATGAATGCAGAAGGTGACCAAAGCAAAGTGGCAACAATGAGCAAGCAATTAGTCGCAAATAACAATGATGTGCTGATTGGAATTGCAACGCCTGCGGCTCAAGGGTTGGCTAGTGCAACAAAAGACAAGCCAGTTGTTATGGGAGCAGTGACTGATCCAGTTGGGGCGAATTTAGTAAAGGATTTGAAAAATCCGGGAGGCAACATTACAGGTGTGTCTGACCACAATCCAGCTAAGCAGCAATTGGAGCTCATCAGACAATTAACACCGAATGTGAAAACAATTGGCGTTCTTTATTCAAGCAGTGAAGACAATTCAAAAACGCAGGTAGAAGAATTTACAGCTTTGGCTGAAAAAGCAGGTTATAAAGTGCTTCCTTATGCTGTACCTTCTACAAATGAGATTGCTTCAACCATGAATGTGATGACAGGAAAGGTAGATGCTATTTGGATTCCAGTTGACAACACCATTGCTTCAGCTTTTTCAACAGTTGTTTCCAGCAATCAAACGGCTAAAAAACCTATCTATCCAAGTGCGACAGCTATGGTAGAAGAAGGCGGTCTGGGCTCGGTTGTTGTCGATCAAAAAGATCTTGGAGTGGCGACTGGAAAGATGACAGCGAAAATTTTGAAAGGTGCCAAACCAGCAGACACAGCTGTTGAAATCTTTGCTACTGGCAAATCAGTTGTGAACAAAAAAGTGGCTGCTCAGCTAGGAATAACGATTCCAGATGATGTTCTGAAAAAAGCAGGACAAGTCATTGAGTAATCCGATTGATAAGAAACGATATTTTTAAAAGTTAGGACAACAGTATGATTATTTCAATTGTCTCACAAGGACTTGTTTGGGCTATTTTAGGCTTGGGGATTTTTATGACTTTCCGCATTTTAAATTTCCCTGATATGACTACAGAAGGATCTTTTCCATTGGGCGGAGCAGTGGCAGTTACGCTAATTAGTAAGGGAATCAATCCTTTTCTAGCAACTGCTACTGCCATTCTAGCTGGCTGTCTGGCAGGCATGGTAACAGGGCTTCTCTATACTAAGGGGAAAATTCCTACTCTCCTTTCAGGGATTTTGGTCATGACTTCCTGCCACTCCATTATGCTCATGCTAATGGGGCGGGCTAATCTTGGACTTCTCGGAACGAAGCAAATTCAGGACTTTTTGCCATTTTCTGTCGAATTAAACAATCTTCTGACAGGATTGATTTTTGTTAGCTTGGTAATTGCAGCATTGCTCTTTTTCTTAGATACAAAATTGGGTCAAGCCTATATTGCCACGGGTGATAATCCGGATATGGCAAGGAGTTTTGGCATTCACACAGGACGAATGGAGTTAATGGGGTTGGTGCTGTCTAATGGCGTCATTGCCCTAGCTGGAGCCCTTATTGCCCAGCAGGAAGGTTATGCGGATGTCTCGCGTGGGATTGGTGTCATCGTTGTGGGGCTTGCCAGTCTCATTATCGGAGAGGTGCTTTTTACTAGCCTGACATTGGCAGAACGCCTATTGACGATTGTTGTCGGGTCTATTTTCTATCAATTCCTGATTTGGGGCGTGATTGCGCTTGGCTTTAATACCAGCTATCTTCGCCTTTACAGTGCGGTTATCTTGGCAATTTGTCTCATGATTCCGACTTTCAAAAATAAATTCTTTAAAGGAGTCAAGTTAAGCAAATGACAGCAATTGTAGAATTAAAAAACGCGACAAAAATTGTCAACACAGGTATTGAGGAAGAAAAAGTTATTTTAAATGATGTTTCACTGGATATTTTTGAGCATGACTTCATTACCATTTTAGGTGGAAATGGGGCAGGGAAATCCACGCTTTTCAATGTCATCGCAGGAACATTGCCATTGACGAGTGGCAGCATCCATATTCTAGGTGAAAATGTGACCAGTTATTCGCCAGAAAAACGGGCTAAGTATCTATCACGCGTTTTTCAAGACCCAAAGATGGGAACAGCTCCGCGTATGACGGTGGCAGAAAACCTATTGATTGCTAAATTTCGTGGTGAAAAACGTCGTTTGGTGCCACGTCGTCTGAGTCATTATCGCAAAGAATTTCAGGAAACAATAGACAAAATCGGCAATGGTTTAGAAAAACACTTGGATACGCCGATTGAATTTCTCTCTGGCGGACAAAGACAGGCATTGAGTCTTTTAATGGCGACTCTCAAACGCCCTGAGCTGTTGCTTTTGGATGAGCATACAGCAGCGCTTGACCCCAAAACCAGTGTGGCATTGATGAGTCTGACAGATGAATTTGTGAATCGTGACCAACTGACTGCTCTCATGATTACTCACCACATGGAAGATGCTCTTAAATACGGCAATCGCTTGATTGTCATGAAAGACGGACAAATTATCCAAGACTTACATCAAGAAGAGAAAGCGAAAATGACAATCGCGGATTATTACAGCTTATTTGAATAAAAAAATTCCAATCTCCTAGTTGAGGTTGGAATTTCTTTTTTGCGCTTCTCTGATAGTGTTGGGAACCAGACGAATCCGCTTAATATCTGAAATACGAATAATCGTTGACATACTTTTCTGGAAGTTTTTAACAATCAATTGCTGACGCTCTTTGTCATATTTGACAATGTCACCAGTAAAACTTTTATCTGAAAAAATGACATGTACACCCGATTTTTTTTGCAAAGCTGTTTCAATCGTTTGCAAAATATTGGCATTGTCCTCCTCTACCTCTTGCGTATCTTTTTTGTAATTGATAAATTCACTTGCTCGCTCTAAAATCATTTCGAGAAATTTTTTCATAGCTAAATTCTCCATAACTTGTTACAATATATTATATAACAAACTCGCTAAAAAAGTAAATTTTTTACGAATAAATCAAGAAAGAAGAAAAAGGAGACAAAAATGTCAGAATTCAAATTTGAGATAGAAGAAAAGTTATTGGTGTTATCAGAAAATGATAAAGGCTGGACGAAAGAGCTGAATCGAGTGAGTTTCAATGGTGCGCCAGCTAAATATGATATTCGTAGTTGGAGTCCTGACCATACAAAAATGGGGAAAGGGATTACGCTCTCCAATGAAGAATTTCAAGTATTAGTGGATGCTTTTAAAGCTTAGCAAAGCGCAAATAGAATCAAGGTAAGAGAGTGAGAGGCAGTCGCACTGTGGGCAATTGTTGATGGCTCTCTTTTTGCTGTAGAAAATAAGGAAATTTTACACAAAAACTTGAAAATACGCTTTCAAAATGTTATACTATTAAATATAGAGATTGTATATATACATATAGTGAGCTTAGAATTTTAGGAGGTTTAGGATGCTTGAAATTCAGAAGTTAGAAAAAAGTTTTGGGCAAAAACAAGTACTATTTGGTGTTGATTTCAGGGCTGAATCAGGACAAATCCTCGGTCTGATCGGAAAGAACGGTGCTGGGAAAACAACGATTTTCCACAGTATTCTGCGTTTTTTAGAATACAGCGGAAACATTACATTTGATAAGCAACCGATTTCTCAGGAGACCTATCGGAAAATTGGTTATTTGCCAGAAGAGCGAAGTCTGATGTCTAAGTTAACCGTTTATGAGCAAGTGCGGTATTTGGCAAATTTAAAGGGAGTGCCAAATGCGGTTGTGAAAGAAAAATTGCCTCAGTGGATGGAGCGCTTGCAAGTCAAAGGCAAAGTGACTGATAAAATCAAGAGCTTGTCTAAAGGGAATCAACAAAAAGTGCAGTTGATTATCACACTTTTGCATGAGCCAAATTTGATTATCCTAGACGAGCCATTTAGTGGTTTGGATCCTGTAAATACCGAGATTTTGAAACAAGTCATTATTGAGGAAAAAGAGCGAGGAGCAACCATTATTTTCTCTGACCATGTGATGACCAATGTGGAAGAATTGTGTGATGATGTTGTCATGATTCGTGATGGGAAAGTCATTTTGGATGGCAGCGTGCAGGAAGTTCGTAATCAATATGGCAAAACACGTCTGTTTGTGTCTAGCTCGCTGTCTCAAACGGAATTAGAAGCACTTCCTCATGTGACGAAAGCCAGCCTAACCAATCAAGGAACATGGCGTTTAGTCTTAGATGACGAAGCGGCTGGTAAGGAATTGTTTGACTTGCTGACTAAAGGACAATATATTGAAACTTTTGACCAACAAGCTCCAACAATTGATGAAATCTTTAAGTTAGAATCAGGGGTGGAAGTATGAAACAGACTTTAATTGTTATCAAAGAAACCTATCTTCGTCATGTCAAATCATGGAGTTTTGTCTTTATGGTCATATCCCCTTTTATCTTTGTAGGATTGAGTTTAGGTGTTGGCTACCTTTCTTCTATGTCAAGCAGTAATTCTAGTCGGGTCGCAGTTGTATCAAACAATGCTCAAGTGAAGGAAGTTTTGAAAGATACTAAGAATCTGGACATCAATTATAAAGATGAAGCAACAGCTAAGAAAGCTGTAAAAGATGGCGATGTTGGTGGATATTTGCTAGTATCAGAAGCAGAGGGGCAAATCAAGGCAACTTATTTTGCAGATACGAGCATGAGTAGTGCTACAAAAATTGAAATTACACAGAAACTGATGCAGTTGCAACAGGTTGCAAATATTAGCCAAGCTAATTTATCAGCTAATCAAGTGAAGCTACTTTCAAGAGCTATTGATTTCAAAGAAAAGATTGATGAGAAGAAAGAAGCGAAGAAGGCCACTCAAACGATTGTCGCAACAGCAATTGGTCTTGTACTTTATATGATTCTCATTGTTTACACAAGCTCCACTGCTCAAGAAATTGCAAGCGAAAAAGGGACGAAGATTATGGAGGTTATTTTCTCCAGTATCAAGGCTTCTGAATATTTCTATGGTCGAATGGCAGGAATTTTTGCGGTTATCTTGACCCATGTCAGCATTTATGTAATCGGTGCAGTGCTGTTGCTTGCTTTTTCAGACCAGATTTCTTTTGTAAAAGAATTCTTAGATGCCAATCCAAATCTGATGAAGCATTTGGGAGAGGCAATTTCCTTTAATACTATTGCTTTTATCACCTTGAGTGTCTTTATGTTTGTGGTTTTATCTGCCTTTTTAGGCTCAATGGTAACGAGGATTGAAGACGTTGGGAAAGCTGTTCAGCCTGTTGTGATGCTGATTATTTTGGGATTTTTGGGAGTGACGGCTCTTGGAAACGCTGGTGACACAATTTTGCTTAAAGTTGGTTCTTTTATTCCATTCATTTCGACCTTCTTTATGCCCTTCCGTGCGATTAACGGTTATGCAAATGGGCTAGAAGCTTGGATTTCATTTGCCATTGCCTTTGTCTTTACCTTAGGAATGACAGTTTATATCGGTCGGATTTACTCCAGTTTAATTTTACAAACAGATGACATTGGCATTTGGAAGAGCTTCAAAAAAGCTTTAGCTTATCATTAAAAATCGTTCTCCACAAGTATTCTTGTGGGGATTTTTTTCTTGAAAAGGTATGTAGTCAATCGCTGTTGAAAAACTTTAAAAATGATATAATAGGACTATATTTTGACAAAAAGGATGCTCATGAAATTACTTTATACGGATATTCGCAATCCCTTAACAAACATTCTAACAGGAGAAGCAGAGCGTTTAGCACAAGCAGGCAAGCGCGTGTTTTATATTGCACCCAACTCTCTTTCATTTGAAAAGGAAAGAGCCGTTTTGCGTCTTTTAGAAAACCGTGCTTCATTTGCCATTACGGTGACACGTTTTGCGCAGATGGCGCGTTATTTTGTCCTCAATGATGTGCAGCAAGGCAGACCATTAGACGATATTGGTTTGGGAATGCTCTTTTATAAGGTCTTATCTGAAATGGAAGAGCATGATTTGCAGGTGTACGGCGGCATTCGGACGGATGCGCAGTTTATTCAGCAATTGGTTGAGCTTTATCATGAGTTGCAAGAAGCTCAAATGACTGTTGCAGACTTGGACTATCTGGATGAAGACGAGAAAAAAGCAGATTTAATCAAGATTTTACAAGCTGTTATGCATCAGCTGAATCAGAGTGAATTTACTTCTGAGTCAAATATCATGGCCTTTGCCAATCACATTATAGCAGCTGATGTAGATAAAGAATTGCAAGGATTGGCTTTGGTCATTGACAGTTTTACACGGTTTTCTGCTGAGGAAGCTTATTTGGTAGAGCTGCTGCATCGTAAAGGTGTGGAAATCGTCATTGGTGCTTATGCAAGTGGAAAAGCTTATCGTGCGACTTTTCGAGAGGGCAATCTCTATCAGGCTAGCGTGGATTTCTTGCGCTATTTGGCAGATAAATATAAGGTAAAACCTGAATATAGACCGTCAATACAGCCAGATGATGCTTTTGGAAAGATTTCAAAACTGCTAGAAAGCCGCTATGATTTCTCAGATGTTGAGTTGGAATTGACGGAGCAAGACCGCTCGCATGTACAGATTTGGTCGACTGTCAATCAAAAAGAAGAACTGGAATATGTGGCAAAGAGCATTCGCCAGCGAGTTCATGACGGTGCTCGCTACAAGGATATTCGCATTCTTTTGGGAGATGTGGAAGCCTATCGTTTGCAGTTAAAGACGATTTTTGATCAGTATCAGATTCCCTTTTATCTGGGGCGAAGCGAGTCTATGGCACATCACCCTTTGGTGCAATTTATCGAATCTTTAGTGCGTTTGAAACGCTATAATTTTCGGACGGAGGATTTGCTCAACCTTGTGAAGACAGGTCTTTATGGTCGTTTAACGCAAGAAGAGCTGGATTTGTTTGAGCAATATATTCGCTTTGCGGATGTAAAAGGGATTAGTAAATTTTCTAAGGATTTTACTCACAATCAGCATCAAAAATTTGACTTGATTCACATCAATCAATTAAGAAAAAAAATAGTCACTCCGATCTTGGAATTTTTCAAATCTCGCAGTCAAACAGCGACAGGTCTGCTCCAGAAATTTCATCACTTTTTGACAGAGATTGCTTTTTCTCAGAATTTTGCTTCTTTAGTAGATTTTACGAACCCGCAAGACCAAGAAAGACAAGAAGAAGTCTGGAAGGCTTTTTGTCATGTTTTGGAACAATTTGCTAGTGTCTTTTCAGCTAACAAGGTCAAGCTAGATGATTTTTTGACTTTAGTGCAGTCAGGAATGCTGTTATCCAATTATCGGACTATTCCAGCAACGGTAGACGTTGTGACCGTTCAGTCTTATGATTTGATCGAGCCTTTGTCAAGTCCTTTTGTCTATGCTGTTGGTTTGACTCAAGACTATTTTCCAAAAATTGCGCAAAACAAGAGCCTCTTGTCAGATGAAGACCGATTACGATTAAATGAAGCAACTGATGAGCATTCGGAGTTGCTGATTGCTGCTCAGGAAAATCTCCAGAAAAATCGTTTTGTCGCCTTGTCACTTCTGAATGCTGCAACGGAGAGGTTGGTGCTCTCCACTCCTCAGATTGTCAATGAAATAGAGAACAACATTTCTCCATATTTGTTAGAATTGCATGAACGACCAATTGAGCTGCCGATTGAAGTGAAGCGTCCGCAGGCAACAAGTGATGATATTGGAACTTATCGAGCTCTGTTGGCGAGGGTTATTGAGTTGAATCAAGGGGATATTGATCGGGAGCGTTCTCTGACTGAGAAAGAACAGACTTTTTGGTCAGTCGTCGTACGGGTTTTGCGCAAAAAATTGGAAAGCGAAGGTATTTCGATTCCTAATGTAACGTCAAGTCTTGAAACAGAAACCTTGTCAACGCAGACATTACAAGTTCTTTATCCGCCTCATCAAGCATTTCAGCTATCTACTTCAGCTTTGACAGAATTCTATCGCAATCAATATGCTTATTTTTTGAAGTACGTCTTGGTTTTGCAGGAAGAAATGACGATTCATCCAGATGCGCGCAGTCATGGAAATTTTCTGCATCGTGTGTTTGAAAAAGTTATGCAAGAGCAGTCTAGTGAGTCATTCGATCATCGTCTAGAAAAAGCCATTCAAGAAGCGAGTCAGGAAGCGGAATTTGAAGCTCTTTATACAGAAAATGCAGAAGCATTATTTGCTCACGAAGTTTTGCTGGACACCGCGCGTGCGACAGGACGGGTTTTAGAGAGAAATGATTTAGTCGAAACCATTCAAGAAGAGGCTGTTTTCGGACAGGAAGAAACAAATGTTCTAACCTTGTCAGACGGACGCAATCTTCAAATTCGAGGGAAAGTTGACCGCATTGACCGATTGAGAAGTGACGGTAGTCTGGGAATTGTGGATTATAAATCAAGTGACACAAATTTTGATTTTCAAAAATTCTTCAATGGTCTAAATTCTCAATTGCCTACATATCTAATGGCGTTGAAGCAAGAAAAGTGGGCGAATGATGAAGTACAGACTTTTGGTGCCATGTATTTGCAGATGGCCAATCCACTTGTGCCTTTAGCCAAGACGAAGTCGCAAGGCGACGCTGTCAAAGAAGCAATGAAGAATCTAGAATACAAAGGTCTGTTCTTGTCTGAGCAGGCTCGTCAGCTGAATGGTTTGTACGATAAAAAGAAAGTGAATCTGTTGAGTCAAGAGGAGCTGGAGACATTGTTGGCTTATAATGCACTCTTGTATCGCCGTGCTGCTGAGCAGATCTTGGCAGGGCATTTTTACATCAATCCTTATACGGAGAATGGCAAAAGTATTGCACCTTTTGTGGAGCAGTACAAGTCCATTACGGGATTTGAAGCGAACCTTCACCTCTCTAGCGCTCGCCGTTTGGTTAAGTTAGATAGCCACCCGACAGGTGAAAAAAAACGTCAAGCATGGATAGAAAAGATGAAGGAGGAGTTAGAAAAATGAAGCAAATTCCATTTTTGAGTCAAGCAGAGATTCGTGCTTTGCAGGATCAAGAAGCACAGTCTGACAAAGCTCAAAAACGTACACCAGAGCAAATCGAAGCCATTTACTCCTCCGGTCAAAATATCCTTGTATCTGCTTCTGCAGGCTCAGGAAAAACCTTTGTTATGGTGCAGCGGATTATTGACCAAATTCTGCGGGGAGTTCGCATTGACCAGCTCTTCATTTCGACTTTTACCGTTAAAGCAGCCAGTGAATTAAAAGAGCGCTTGGAGAAAGAGTTATCCAAGGTCTTGAAGGCAACAGATGATGAGGAGCTCAAACAGCATTTGGCACAGCAATTAGCTGATATTCCGAATGCTGACATTGGTACCATGGATTCTTTCACCCAAAAGGTCCTCAATAAATATGGTTATCTCCTAGAATTGGCGCCGAATTTTCGCATTTTACAAAGCGCAAGTGAGCAGTTATTGCTGCAAAATGAAGTTTTCGAGCAAGTTTTTGAAGAATTCTATCAATCTGATCAGGCTGATTTATTTAAAAAATTAGTCAAAAACTTTATCGGTCAAAGAAAAGATTTGCTCGGTTTTCGAGAGCAGGTTTATAAGATTTATGCTTTTTTGCAATCCACCAGTAGTCCAATAGCATGGTTGGGAAAAGACTTTTTGAAAGGCTATGAGCGTGCGGATTTTCAAGAAGAAAAAGCGCGACTTTTAGCACAAATAAAAGAAGCTCTTTATGACCTAGAAGATTTTTTCCATTATCATTTGGCGAATGAAGCCAAGGAATTTCCAAAAGCAAAATACCTTGAAAATGTTCAGAGCGTGCTTGATTGTCTGGCAAGCTTACAAGGACAGTCCTCTGAGGAAGCTTATCTCACAGCACTTGATAGAATTGTAGAGATTTCACGCGCAAGCAATGGCAAAGCCTTGACAAACAGCGGACGCAAAGAAGAATTAAAAGAAATCATCAACACCTATAATGAAAAGCGCAAAGAAAAAATTCAAGTTTTACGAGATTTGGCAGATCGATTTTATCGCTTTGAATTTCAAGTGACTTATCATGAGGAAGCAAAGGAAATCCTGCTTGTCTTACAACGGTTTATGAAAGCATTTGTTGAAAGTTATTTGAACCGCAAAAAAGAAGAAAATGCGTTTGAGTTTGCAGACATCAGTCATTTTGCTATTCAGATTTTGGAAGAATTTCCTGATGTGCGCCATTTTTATCGAAATAAATACCATGAAGTTATGGTGGATGAGTATCAAGACACCAACCATACGCAAGAACGTATACTAGAACTGTTATCAAATGGGGGTAATCGCTTTATGGTGGGGGATATTAAGCAGTCTATTTATCGTTTTCGTCAGGCTGATCCGCAGATTTTTAATGAGAAATTTAAAACCTATCAAGACGATAGCCAGCAAGGGAAATTGATTGTTTTGAAGGAAAATTTCCGCAGTCATGTGGAAGTCTTGGAAGCCACGAATGATGTTTTCAAACGTCTCATGGATGAGGAAGTGGGAGAAATTGATTACAATGAGACGCATTATCTGGTAGCTGGAAATCCTGATAAGAAAGAGCCAAATCCACAATATCAGACGGAGTTTCTCATTTATGACGGAACACTTGAGACGAATAATGAGGAGAATGACAAGGATGTTTCTTCTGTTTCTGCAGGAGAAGTAGCGCTGGTCATTAAGGAAATTATCCGTCTGCACAATGAGGAAAATGTCCAATTTGAGGATATTACTTTGCTAACAGCTTCACGCACACGCAACGATATGATTCTAGCTGAGTTCGCTAAATATGGTATTCCTGTCGTTTCAGACGGTGGTGAGGACAATTACCTTCAGTCTGTTGAAGTCATGGTGATGTTAGACACCTTGCGTACAATTAACAACCCTCTCAATGATTACGCTTTGGTGGCACTTCTAAAGTCACCAATGTTCACCTTTACTGAGGATGAATTGGCTCGTTTGGCCTTGCAAAAAAAGGTGACTGAAGCTAATCACGTTGTTCATCAGGAAAATCTCTATGAGAAATTGAAAAACGCTTTGAGTGGACACGGCCAACATCCCGAACTCATTACACCTCCTATTTTAAAGAAAATCCAGCAGTTTCAAGAAATACTGCTGGATTGGCGAGAATTTGCAAAAATAAATTCGCTCTATGATTTGCTTTGGAAAATCTATCAAGACCGCTTTTATTATGACTATGTAGGAGCCCTACCAAATGGCGCAGGGCGTCAAGTGAATCTCTACGCTCTTACTTTGCGAGCAAATGACTACGAAAAGATGAGTTTTAAAGGTCTATCTCGTTTTATTGGGATGATTGACAAAATATTGGAAACACAGAACGATTTGGCGAGTGTCGTCGTTGCGGCTCCGAAGCATGCAGTCCGCTTGATGACAGTTCATAAGAGCAAAGGTTTGGAATTTAAATATGTATTTTTGCTTAATACGGATAAAGCCTTCAATCGTAAGGATAGCAGCTCTGCCTTGATTCTCAGTCGTCAAAATGGCGTCGGTATCAAGTATGTCGCGGACGTAGCGGTAGATGTAACTGATAAGTTGGCGCCTAATCATGTTCGTTTGTCTATCGATACTCTTCCTTATGTGCAAAATGAGCGTGAGATTCATTTGGCGAGTATTTCTGAGCAAATGCGTCTGCTCTATGTTGCTATGACGCGGGCAGAAAGAAAGCTATATCTGGTTGGCAAAGGTCGTCAAGAAAGCTTGGAGAAAAAGACCTTCCCTGCTCCTGAAAATGGTCGTTTAGCAGCCTCCATTAGGCGAACTATGACAAGTTTTCAAGACTGGATTTGGGCTTTGCAAACCGTCTTTAAGAATGATGACTTAACCTTTTCAACCCGATTTGTGACGGATAGCGATTTAACAAGTGAGAAAATAGGTCAGCTAAAGCTGAAGGAACGGATTGTCGAGGAGAACTTAGCGCACAATCGCCAGTCTGAGGATATTCGCAGGGCTTTGGATATTTTGGAAAATGTGGACAGGCTAAATACTCAGTATCGAGCTGCCATCCATTTGCCAAGTGTTCGGACACCGAGCCAAATCAAGAAATTTTATGAACCGGTCATGGATACAGACGGCGTTGAAATTATGGAGAAAAAAACTCCAGATTTTATTGGAAAAACTTCTTTTGAACTACCAGACTTTGCTAAAAAAGCCCCTGTTACAGGAGCGCAAATCGGTAGTGCTATCCATGAACTGATGCAGCGTATTCCTTTGGATCAAGCCCCTACGATAGTTATTTTGAGAAAAGTTTTAAAACAGGTTCAGGCAGAAGAAAGTGTTAAAAAGAAGATTGATTTGCAAAAGATAGCTGGTTTCTTTGAGACAGAGCTTGGTCAACTGCTCTTGAAGCAGGCGGATAAAGTTTATCGTGAAGCTCCTTTTGCTATGTTAAAGCAAGATCAAGCGAGCGGACAGGATTTTGTAGTCCGTGGAATTTTGGACGGTTATCTACTGTTGACGGACCGAATCATTCTCTTTGATTATAAGACAGATCAATATACAAATCCAAGTGAATTAGTGGATCGCTATCAAGCACAATTATCACTTTATGCTGAAGCTCTTCGTCGTTCGTATGGTATTGAAAAAATAGAAAAATATCTAGTGCTGCTAGGCGGAGTTCAACTTCAAGTAGTAAAAGTAGACTAGATAAGATTTTTAGAGAATTGGGCTGATGAATGCTCCCAATTCTTTTTTACAAAAATAGAATCCTCTATTTCCGAATATTTGAGTTGTAAAAAAATAAAAAAGTTCACAAATTAGCTGGTTTTTTAGAAAGAGTTATTGAAAATTTCAGAAAAATACGGTAAACTAGTATGTAACCAGACGATGGAGGAATGATATTTGAAATTATATCCTGTTGTTGCAATTCAATCTTATAAACTAAATCAAAAGGCGACTTTGTGTGGCCTTTTTTGTAAAGCTGTCTAGACCTTTATGAAAATTTTCATTTAAAAAAGTTTACTCTTTTATCGACTATTTAGTAGGAATGGAATGAAAAGTTTAAAATTTTAACAAAATCTAGTTATTTTTGCTAATAGTGGGCATTATTTGAAGAAATGTTCGGTTTTGAGAATTTTTTGTAATAATAATGGAAATTTACTTGAAAAGCAATAGGAAAAATAGTAAAATAGAATCATAGAAAACGCTTACAAAACGAGGTGAAAAAATGGATAGACAAGAAGCATTGAGAACTTTTACCACAGGTGAAAATTTCCATTTGCAGCACTATTTGGGGGCTCATCAAGATGAAGTAGATGGGCAAAGTGGCTATACATTTCGTGTATGGGCACCGAATGCTCAGAGTGTGCATCTGATTGGAGACTTTACCGACTGGTATGAAAATCAAATCCCTATGGCACGTAATGAAGGTGGCGTATGGGAAGTGTTTACGGATTTACCTAAGGAAGGAGACATTTACAAATACAACATCAAACGAAGTAGCGGGCAAGAAATTTTGAAAATTGATCCGCTGGCAGTTTATTTTGAAAAACGTCCTGGTACAGGTGCAGTAATTCGGACGATTCCAGAAAAGAAATGGAAAGATGGTCTATGGTTAGCTCGCAGAAAACGTTGGGGATTTTTCTCACGTCCAGTGAATATTTACGAAGCTCATGCAGGTTCCTGGAAGAAAAATGAGGATGGTAGCCCGTATTCATTTGCTCAATTAAAAGATGAACTGATTCCTTATTTGGTTAAAATGAATTATACTCATGTGGAATTCATGCCACTAATGGCGCATCCACTTGGATTGAGCTGGGGTTATCAGCTAATGGGATATTTTGCACTTGAGCACACGTATGGAACGCCTGAAGAGTTTCGTGATTTTGTTGAAGAATGTCATGTCAATAATATCGGAGTTATTGTTGACTGGGTGCCGGGTCATTTTACTATCAATGATGATGCCTTGGCTTATTATGACGGTACACCTACGTTTGAATATCAGGATCATGACCGTGCCCATAATTACGGCTGGGGCGCTCTCAATTTTGACTTAGGAAAGAATGAAGTGCAGTCTTTCTTGATTTCTAGTATCAAGTTTTGGATTGACTTTTATCACTTAGACGGAATCCGCGTGGATGCTGTTAGCAACATGCTCTACCTAGATTATGATAGTGGTCCATGGCAACCAAATATTGACGGGGGCAATCGCAACTACGAAGGCTATTACTTCCTTCAACGCTTGAACACGGTTATCAAACTGGCTCATCCAGATGTCATGATGATTGCAGAGGAAAGCACGAGTGATACAAAGATTACAGGTATGGCAGAAATGGGTGGTCTTGGATTTGACTACAAGTGGAACATGGGCTGGATGAATGACATTCTGCGCTTCTACGAAGAAGACCCAATTTACCGCAAGTATGATTTTAATCTAGTAACCTTTAGTTTTATGTATGCTTTCTCTGAAAATTTCTTACTGCCATTCTCTCATGACGAAGTGGTGCATGGTAAGAAGAGCCTCATGCATAAGATGTGGGGAGACCGCTACAATCAATTTGCTGGTCTGCGAAATCTCTATACATATCAAATGTGTCACCCAGGGAAGAAGCTTCTTTTCATGGGTAGTGAATGGGGACAATTCTTAGAGTGGAAATGCGAAGAATCTTTGGAATGGCGTGATTTGGCTGATGATATGAATGCCAAGATGCAGCATTTCACTTCTCAGCTCAATCAGCTTTATAAAGAAAATCGTGTTTTATGGGAAAATGACTTGAGTTGGGACGGTTTAGAGATTATTGATGCGGATAATACAGATCAAAGTGTGCTTTCCTTTATTCGGAAAAATGACAAGGGAGATATGTTAGTTTGCGTCTTTAATATGGCTCCGGTAGAGCGCAAAGACTTTACCATTGGTGTTCCGGTAGCAGCCATATATGAAGAAATTTGGAATACGGAATTAGAAGAATGGGGAGGTGTGTGGAAAGAGCACAATCAAACGGTTCAGTCTCAAGAAGGCTTGTGGAAGGATTATCCTCAGACGTTGACCTTTACTTTGCCAGCATTAGGGGCAAGTATTTGGAAGATTAAACGTCGTGTGAAATCAGCAAATGTAAGTAAAAAGTCAAAAAAGGAGTAACAAATGAAGAATGAAATGCTAGCTTTGATTCTTGCCGGTGGGCAAGGAACGCGTCTTGGAAAACTCACTCAAAGTATTGCCAAACCAGCAGTACAATTTGGTGGACGTTACCGTATCATTGACTTTGCTTTGTCCAATTGTGCGAATTCAGGGATTCATAATGTTGGTGTCATTACTCAATATCAACCATTAGCTTTGAATAGTCATATTGGGAATGGCTCTAGTTGGGGACTTGACGGCATTAATACAGGAGTATCCATTCTCCAGCCTTACTCAGCAAGTGAAGGAAATCGTTGGTTTGAAGGAACGAGCCATGCGATTTATCAAAACATTGATTATATTGATACTATCAATCCTGAATATGTCTTGATTTTGTCTGGTGATCACATTTACAAAATGGATTATGATGATATGCTTCAGTCTCATAAAGATAACAATGCCAGCTTAACAGTGGCTGTTCTAGATGTCCCTCTGAAAGAAGCAAGTCGTTTTGGTATTATGAATACAGATGCCAATAACCGCATTGTCGAGTTTGAAGAAAAACCAGCTGAACCTAAGTCTACCAAGGCTTCTATGGGGATTTATATCTTTGACTGGAAACGCCTGCGTACTATGCTGGTAGCTGCTGAAAAGAGCAATGTAGATATGTCTGACTTCGGTAAGAATGTTATTCCAAATTATCTAGAGTCTGGCGAGAGCGTCTACGCTTATGAATTCAACGGATACTGGAAGGATGTCGGCACGATTGAATCTCTCTGGGAAGCTAATATGGAATATATCGATCCCAATAATGCCTTAGATAGCCGTGATCGTCAATGGAAAATTTACTCACGGAACTTGATTTCCCCACCAAACTTCCTTGGAGAGAACGCTCATGTTGAAGATTCTTTGGTTGTGGACGGCTGTTTGGTAGATGGCACGGTTAAACATTCGATTCTTTCTACGGAAGCTCAGGTGCGTAAAGATGCAGTTGTAGAAGATTCTGTTGTTATGAGTGGAGCTATCATTGGTCAAGGAGCAAAAATCAAACGTGCTATTATCGGTGAAGGAGCTATCATTTCTGATGGTGTAGAAATTGATGGAACAGACGAAGTACAAGTTATCGGATACAATGAGAAAGTGGGGGTACCATCAGATGAAGATTGATAAATATTCAGCAATTTTAGGAAATACAGTTGGATTTCATGATATGTCTACTTTGACAAGTCATCGTCCAGTTGCCAGCTTGCCTTTTGGTGGGAAATATCGGTTGATTGACTTTCCATTATCCAGCTTAGCAAATGCAGGGATTCGGAGCGTCTTTTGCATTTTCCAACAAGATAATATTAGTTCTGTCTTTGACCATATCCGTTCTGGACGTGAATGGGGGCTGTCTACTCTTTTGAGTCACTACTATCTTGGTATTTATAATACGCGCGTAGAAAGTTCTACTGTTGGTAAAGAATACTACGAGCAATTATTGACCTATTTAAAACGTTCGGGCAGCGATCAAACGGTAGCATTGAACTGTGATGTTTTGGTGAACATCGACTTGAACCAAGTCTTCCACTTACATGGTACAACTGATCAACCGATTACAGTTGTCTATAAAAAATTACCAAAAGAAGAAATTTCCGAAGTCAACGCTGTTTTGGAAATTGATGAAACAGATCATGTGAAAAATCACCATCTTTTTGATGATAAAAAAGATCAGGATTTGTACAACATGTCAACGGATATCTTTGTTGTGGATACACCTTGGCTGATTGAAAAGTTAGAAATAGAAGCACAAAAAGAATTTCCTCAAAAATTACGTTATGTTTTACGTGATTTAGCTACTCAGGAAAAAGCGTTTGCTTATGAATATACGGGTTATTTAGCAAATATTCATTCTGTCACTTCGTACTTCAATGCCAATATTGATATGCTTGATTCGCAAAAATTCTATTCTCTTTTCTCCCCAAATCAAAAGATTTATACTAAAGTAAAAAATGAAGAGCCAACTTATTATGCAGTCGGTTCTAAGGTTTCAAATTCTCAATTCGCTTCTGGTAGTATCGTGGAAGGAGAAGTGATTGATTCTGTCATTTCTCGTAATACCCGCGTTAACAAAGGAAGTAGTGTTAAAAGCAGCATTCTCTTCCCACGTGTCCTTATTGGTGAAAATGCTGTTGTAGAAAATGCTATTTTAGATAAGGGTGTTGAGGTTGCTGAGAATGTGACCATTCGAGGAACAGTTGATAACCCAGTTGTCATTAAAAAGGGTGAAAAAGTAACAGAGGATAGAATTCAATGAAAATTTTATTTGTAGCAGCAGAAGGGGCACCTTTTTCTAAAACAGGAGGTTTGGGAGACGTCATTGGCGCTCTCCCTAAATCTCTTGTGAAGGCAGGTCATGAAGTGGGCGTCATTCTTCCATACTATGATATGGTGGATAAAAAGTTTGGCGACCAAATGGAAGACTTGTTCCATTTTGAAGTAAAGGTCGGTTGGCGTGGTCAATATGTAGGCGTGAAACGTACCGTTTTAAATGGTGTGACCTTCTACTTTATAGACAATCAATACTATTTCTTCCGTGGACATGTTTATGGCGATTTTGATGACGGCGAACGCTTTGCCTATTTCCAAATGGCAGCTGTTGAGTTAATGGAGCGAGTGGATTTTATTCCAGATGTTCTCCATGTGCATGATTATCATACAGCGATGATTCCATTTTTGGTGAAAGAAAAATACCATTGGATTCAGGCTTATCATGGTATTCGGACTGTTTTAACCATTCACAATTTAGAATTTCAAGGGCAATTTTCGGATGGGATGCTCTGGGATTTGTTTGGAGTAGGATATGAGCGTTATGCAGATGGTACTTTGCGTTGGAATGATTGCCTCAACTGGATGAAAGCAGGGATACTGTATGCAGATCGTGTGACAACCGTGTCACCAAGTTATGCACGTGAAATTATGACACCAGAGTTTGGTTGCGGTTTGGATCAAATTTTGCGGATGGAGTCGGGTAAAGTCTCAGGTATTGTCAATGGAATCGATACAGATATTTATAATCCAGAAACAGATGCGTTACTGGATCATCATTTTAATAAAGATGATTTATCTGGCAAACTTGCTAATAAGCGTGCGTTGCAAGAAAAAGTTGGTCTGCCTGTGCGAGATGATGTACCTCTAGTAGGGATTGTATCACGTTTGACTCGGCAAAAAGGTTTTGATTTAGTTGTGGATCAATTACACAATTTACTACAAGATGATGTACAAATTATCCTTTTAGGAACAGGAGACCCATCTTTTGAGCAATCATTTGCTTGGTTTGGTCAAGCCTATCCAGAAAAATTATCTGCCAATATCACTTTTGATGTGAAATTAGCGCAAGAAATTTATGCAGCTTGTGATATGTTCTTAATGCCAAGTCGCTTTGAGCCATGTGGATTGTCCCAAATGATGGCCATGCGTTATGGAACATTACCACTTGTACATGAAGTTGGTGGTCTTCGTGACACCGTTCAACCCTACAATGCTTATGAAGGAACAGGAACTGGATTTAGCTTTAATAATTTCTCAGGTTACTGGCTGAAATGGACATTTGACATGGCTATTGACGTATACCACAATGATAAAGATACATGGTATAACCTTCAAAGACAGGCTATGGAACGCGATTTTTCATGGGATACAGCTAGCCAAGCTTACAGTCATTTGTACCAATCTCTTCATTGATAGAAAGGAGTTTGCCGTTAAGAAATGAAACTAACAAAAGAGCAGTTTCTTCATGATTTTAAGGATATTTTGCATGAAGAACAATTGATTAAAGTAGAAGATGCCACTCCGGCAGAACTGTTTCAAACCTTAGCACGTACAATTCGCAAATACATCACTCCTATGTGGTTGGAGCGACGAAACAAATTAGTAGAAGACAAGCAAAAAATTGCTTATTACTTTTCGATTGAATTTCTACCTGGGCGGATGCTGGAAACTAATTTGCTAAATCTTGGAATCCTCGATGTTGTCAAAGAAGGTTTTGACGAATTAGGTATTGATTTTACAGCTGTAAAACGGGCTGAACACGATATGGCATTAGGGAATGGCGGTCTTGGTCGCCTTGCAGCAGCTTTTATGGATTCGCTTGCAACTACAGGCTATCCGGGATTTGGTAATGGAATCCGCTATCGCTACGGACTTTTCAAACAAAAAATTGTGGACGGTTACCAAGTCGAGTTGCCTGATGATTGGTTTGGTAGTCTAGGAAACGTCTGGGAAACGCGGAAAGATCACGATGTTGTAGATGTCAAAATTTTTGGGAATGTCTATCTTCAAGCCAACAAGGAAGGTCGGATCGTTCCTGTTTATGAAAATTCACAAACTCTTCGTGCAGTACCTTACGACGTGCCACAAATTGGTTTTGAAAATGATACTGTCAACAATCTTCGTTTATGGGATGTTGAAATTCCTGAAGAATATGAACTAGAATATCCAACGATTGAAGCACGCCGCAAAGTGCAAGATATTACGGCTATTTTGTATCCAGATGATTCAAGTTACGAAGGAAAAGAACTGCGCTTGATTCAAGAATATTTCATGACTAGTGCGGGTTTGCAGACGATTATCAAATCTTATCGGAAACAAGGCCTGCCTTTAGAGCAAATTCCTGAAAAGGTATCGGTCCATATCAACGATACCCATCCAGCGGTTGCACCAGCAGAATTTATGCGGCTTTTACTTGATGACTGCGGTCTTGAATGGGCGGACGCCTGGAATGCAACAGTGAAGACGATGAGTTATACCAATCACACTATTCTTTCAGAAGCTTTAGAAAAATGGGATGCGGAACTCTTTAAAAATGTTCTTCCTCGTGTTTACCAAATCATTCTTGAAATTGACAATCGCTATGTTTCTGATATGGCTGCACGCGGTATTGATCCGCAAGTGATTGAAAATACTCGGATTGTCAAAGATAATCAAGTCCACATGGCGCATCTCGCGATTATTGGTGGACATTCAGTCAATGGAGTGGCAAAACTTCACACAGAGTTGCTCAAAGAAGATACGTTGCGTGATTTTTATGCTATTTATCCTGAAAAATTCAATAATAAAACGAATGGCATCATTCAACGTCGCTGGTTGCAAATTGCAGATGAACCATTGTCAAATGAAATTGACCGCTTGATTGGCAACGGCTGGCGGACGGATATTCATGAACTTCGCAGACTTTTAGACTACAAAGATGATCGGCAAGTTTTGAGTGAATTTTATAATGTCAAGCAAGAAGCCAAGGCGCGCTTAGCAGTTTTCATCAAAGAATCTACAGGAGTGGAAGTGTCAACGGAAGCTATTTTTGATGTACAAGTGAAACGGCTTCATGCTTATAAGCGTCAATTGCTCAATTTGCTCCATATTCTTAAACTATATTGGGATTTAAAAGACAATCCTAATAAAGATATGGTGCCACGTGTCTTCATTTTTGGTGCCAAGGCAGCGCCGGGTTATCATTTTGCCAAATCTGTTATCAAATTGATCAACGAAGTGGCAAATCTCGTAAACAATGATGAAAGCTTGCAAGGCAAACTAAAAGTTGTTTTCCTTGAAAATTATCGTGTCAGCTTGGCTGAACTCATCATTCCCGCTGCAGATGTGTCAGAGCAAATCTCGCTTGCTTCTAAGGAGGCTTCCGGCACATCTAATATGAAATTCATGATGACAGGCGCCATTACTTTGGCAACCCTTGACGGAGCCAATATTGAAATCAAAGATGAAGTCGGAGATGACAATATTGTAATTTTCGGTATGGACAAAGATGAAGTCTATGACCATTATGCCCGTCATGATTACTACTCACGTGGTGTTTATGAAAGCAATCCTGTGGTTCGCCGTGTGGTGGATAGTTTTGTGAATGGAACTATTCCAAATGTCCGAAATGAAGGTTCTGAGATTTATGAAGCTTTGATTACGCACAATGACGAATACTTTCTTCTGGAAGATTTTGCTTCGTACGTAGCGGCTCAAGAAAAGATTGATCAACTCTATCGTGACAAAGGGAAATGGGCGCATATGAGCCTTATTAATATCGCAACATCTGATAAATTCACATCAGATGATACGATTGAACAATACGCCAAAGAAATTTGGAACCTAAAAAAGTAATAAGCTAGGGGCTGGAACTTAACCAGCCTCTTTGTTGAAAAAGTGAATTGTAGTTTTTGTCTATATTTAATCGATAAAGATTGCCTATAATATACATATATAGGGAAACAAAATTCGATAATTGGAAATAGCTATTTCCACATCAACAAACTGATAGTGGGATCAAGTTCGTTTTACTACTATTCTAAAACCACAATTGTTGCAGGATAGCCTACTTTTTTGGAAATTGAAAGAAATCCGTATAAAACGTTTCCAAAAGACAAAAACATTTGACAAAAAGAATTTTTAGGACTAAACTAAGTAAGTAAATTTTAAACATAAAGGAGAATTCATCATGAATTTAACATTTTTTGGATTATGTCTTGCCTGTATGGGTGTTTCACTCGCTGAAGGGTTTTTAATGGCAAATCTATTTAAATCAGCATCACGTCAGCCAGAAATCATTGGTCAGTTGAGAACACTTATGATCATGGGGATTGCCTTTATCGAAGGTACTTTCTTCGTAACACTTGCGATGTCATTCATCATTAAATAAGAAAAGAAAGTTATCCTTTAGAAAAGGGGGTGGAGTTCGTTGGAAGAAAGTGTAAATCCAACCATCACTTTAGGTCCTGTGACCTTTGATTTGACTCTACTTGCTATGTCTCTTCTAACCGTACTTATCGTATTTGCTTTCGTCTATTGGGCTAGTCGGAAAATGACGCTGAAGCCTTCTGGTAAGCAAAACGTCTTAGAATACCTCTATGATTTTGTCATTGGCTTTACAAAGGGCAATATTGGCGATAAGTATATGAAGAATTACTCTCTATTTATCTTTTCCTTATTCCTTTTCGTTGCAGTAGCTAATAACCTTGGCTTGATGGCAAAAGTGCAGACAACCAAGGGATATAACTTGTGGACATCTCCAACAGCCAATCTTGCATTTGACTTAGGATTTTCATTCTTGATTACCTTGATTTGCCATGTCGAAGGGATTCGTCGTCGTGGAGTGAAGGCTTATCTTAAAGCTTTTGCGACACCTGCTGGAATGACACCGATGAATATTTTGGAAGAATTCACCAATTTTGCTTCTTTGGCTTTGCGGATCTATGGTAATATCTATGCAGGGGAAGTTCTGTCTGGCTTGTTATTAACTTTGTCACAACAAGCTGCTGCTTGGTATCCAATAGCATTTGTCTTGAATCTTGTTTGGACAGCTTTTTCAGTCTTTATTTCATGTATTCAAGCCTATGTATTTACCATGTTGACATCTATGTATCTAGGTAAGAAAATTAATGGTGAGGAATAGAAGGGAGAAAAGAGATGAATATTACTTTAAGTAGTCTTATTGGGGATTTTATCCTTGTAGCAGGCTCATTTCTTCTGTTAATCGTTTTAATTAAGAAATTTGCCTGGGATAATATTACAAGTACTTTTGAGCAACGGGCCAAAAAGATTTCGGATGATATTGATGGCGCAGAATCTGCTCGTCAAAAAGCAGAAGATTTGGCTCAAAAGAGAGAAACAGAATTAGCAGGTAGTCGTCAAGAAGCGACAACAATTATTGAAAATGCCAAGGAAACTGCCGAGAAAAACAAGGCAGGAATCTTGGCAGATGCAGCTGATGAAGCTGGACGTTTAAAAGAAAAGGCTAATCAAGAAATCGCTCAAACCAAAGCAGAAGCCATGAACAGTATCAAAGGTGATGTAGCCGATTTGACTGTAAATCTTGCTAGCAAAATTTTAGGTCAAAAATTGGATCAAGAAGCTCACAAAGAGCTCATTGACCGCTATATTGACAAGCTAGGAGATGCTTAATGGACAAAAAAAGATATGCGGTAATTGAAAAATATACCACACCCTTTGTCCAACTCGTGATTGAAAAAGGTCAGCAAAAAGATGTTTTTGAAAAACTTCAACAAATCAAAGACATTTTTAACAATACCCATTTAGCTGCTTTTTTGTCACATATTGGTGTTGATGATACAGAAAAAGAAAGAAGCCTTCGCTATTTTCAAGAATCTGATTCATCCTTGATTGACAATTTCATTGAAGTTATTATTCATAATCATCGTGAAGATCTTTTTTATGATATTTTAGTAGAAAGTCTTCACCAGCTTGAAAAGATTAGTAATGAATTTGAAGTGACAATCAAATCAGTTCAAGGTTTATCGGAGGAGCAAAAATCTAAAATTATTCCGATTATTGAGCGAAAATTTGGATTGCAGGTTCGTTCTTTAAAAGAAGAACTGGATGCAAGCCTCATTGGTGGCTTTATCATCACAGCTAATAATAAGACAATTGATGCAAGTATTAAACGTCAATTACAAACAGTAAAAGAAAATTTGAAATAGAAAGTGGTGTGAATTTTGGCGATTAACGCACAAGAAATCAGCGCTTTAATTAAGCAACAAATTGAAAATTTCCAGCCAAATTTTGACGTCACAGAAACAGGGGTCGTCACATATATTGGTGATGGGATCGCCCGTGCTCATGGTCTTGACAATGCAATGAGTGGTGAGCTGTTGATTTTTGAAAATGGCTCATACGGTATGGCACAAAACTTAGAATCAACAGATGTAGGGATTATCATCTTAGGTGATTTCACAGATATTCGCGAAGGGGATACCATTCGTCGTACTGGTAAAATCATGGAAGTGCCCGTCGGAGATGCTTTGATTGGTCGGGTTGTTGATCCGCTTGGTCGTCCGGTTGATGGGCTTGGCGAGATTAAGACAGACAAGACGCGTCCAGTTGAAACACCTGCTCCGGGAGTTATGCAACGGAAATCTGTATCAGAACCGCTTCAAACAGGTTTGAAAGCGATCGATGCTTTGGTGCCAATTGGTCGTGGGCAACGGGAATTGATTATCGGAGACCGTCAAACTGGTAAAACAAGTATTGCGATTGATGCGATTTTGAACCAAAAGGGACAAGATATGATTTGTATCTATGTTGCCATTGGTCAGAAAGAATCAACGGTTCGTACGCAAGTAGAAACACTTCGTCAGTATGGAGCGCTGGATTACACAATCGTTGTCACAGCGTCGGCTTCTCAACCTTCACCATTGCTGTTTTTAGCACCTTATGCAGGTGTAGCAATGGCAGAGGAATTTATGTATAGTGGCAAACACGTTTTGATTGTCTATGATGATTTATCAAAACAAGCGGTTGCTTATCGTGAACTGTCACTCTTGCTTCGTCGTCCACCAGGTCGTGAAGCTTTCCCAGGAGACGTATTCTATCTTCATAGCCGTCTTTTGGAACGTTCTGCCAAAGTTTCGGATGAATTAGGTGGTGGTTCTATTACAGCGCTGCCGTTTATCGAAACGCAAGCAGGAGACATCTCCGCTTATATCGCAACCAATGTAATTTCAATTACAGACGGTCAAATCTTCTTAAGCGACAGTCTCTTTAATGCAGGTGTTCGACCTGCTATTGATGCCGGTTCATCTGTATCACGTGTAGGTGGTTCTGCACAGATAAAAGCGATGAAGAAGGTTGCCGGAACCTTGCGTATTGACCTTGCTTCTTATCGTGAACTGGAAGCATTTACCAAGTTTGGTAGTGATTTGGATGCTGCGACACAAGCGAAATTGAATCGTGGTCGTCGGACGGTAGAAGTCTTGAAACAACCGGTTCATGAACCATTACCAGTTGAAAAACAAGTCGTTATTTTGTACGCCTTGACACATGGTTTCTTGGATAGTGTACCGGTTGATGATATTCTTCGTTTTCAAGCAGAACTGTTTGATTACTTTGATGCTCATCATGAAGACCTCTATGAAATCATTCGTACAACAAAAGACCTTCCAGAGGAAGCAGTCTTAGATGCTGCAATTACTGAATTTATCAATCAGTCTAGCTTCAAGTAAGAATAGAGGTGTCAGATGGCAGTTTCATTAAATGATATAAAAAATAAAATTGCATCCACAAAAAACACCAGTCAAATCACAAATGCTATGCAAATGGTATCTGCTGCTAAGCTAGGAAAGTCAGAAGAAGCGGCCAAGAATTTCCAAATCTATGCTTCTAAAGTCAGAAAGTTATTGACAGATTTGCTTCATGGGCATGAAGTGCAAAATTCCAAATACCACCCTATGTTGATTAGTCGTCCGGTGAAAAAAACAGCCTATATCGTTATTACATCGGATCGCGGCTTAGTGGGTGGTTATAATGCGACCATTCTCAAATCCATGATGGAACTTTTTGCAGAATACCATGATAAAGATGATTTCGTCATCATTTCAATCGGTGGTATGGGCTCGGACTTCTTTCGTGCGCGTGGTATTCAACCAATTTATGAACTACGTGGTTTAGCTGATCAACCAAGCTTTGATGAAGTTCGTAAAATCATTAACAAAACGGTTGAAATGTATCAAAACGAATTATTTGATGAATTGTATGTTTGTTATAATCATCACGTCAATAGTTTGACCAGCCAAATGCGTGTTGAACAAATGCTTCCAATCGTGGATTTGGATCCAAATGAAGCAGACGAAGACTACGTTTTGAATTTGGAATTGGAATCTAGCCGAGATGTCATTTTGGATCAATTATTGCCTCAGTTTGCTGAAAGTATGATCTACGGGGCAATTATTGATGCGAAAACAGCAGAAAATGCGGCAGGAATGACCGCGATGCAGACAGCAACAGATAACGCGAAAAAAGTTATCAATGATTTGACCATTCAGTATAATCGTGCTAGACAAGCAGCTATCACGCAAGAAATTACTGAAATTGTGGCGGGTGCAAGTGCACTAGAATAGTGTCACAGAAAATAAATATAAAGAGGAGAAAAGAATGAGCTCAGGCAAAATTGCTCAGGTTATCGGACCAGTCGTTGATGTTGCGTTTGCAGCTGGTGATAAATTACCTGAGATAAATAATGCACTTGTAGTCTATAAAAATGACGAAAAAAAATCAAAAATCGTCCTTGAAGTAGCTCTTGAGCTTGGTGACGGAGTGGTTCGGACCATTGCTATGGAATCAACTGACGGGTTGACTCGTGGCATGGAAGTCCTAGATACTGGTCGTCCAATTTCTGTCCCCGTTGGGAAAGAAACACTCGGTCGCGTCTTTAACGTTTTAGGAGATACCATTGACTTGGAGGCTCCTTTTGGTGAAGATGCAGAACGTCAACCAATCCACAAAAAAGCTCCAACTTTTGATGAGTTGTCTACTTCATCAGAAATCTTAGAAACAGGAATTAAGGTAATTGACCTCCTTGCACCTTATCTAAAAGGTGGGAAAGTCGGACTTTTCGGTGGTGCCGGTGTTGGAAAGACAGTCCTGATTCAAGAATTGATTCACAACATTGCCCAAGAACACGGTGGAATTTCTGTCTTTACTGGTGTTGGAGAACGAACGCGTGAAGGGAACGACCTTTACTGGGAAATGAAAGAATCTGGCGTTATTGAAAAAACAGCCATGGTCTTCGGTCAAATGAATGAACCACCTGGAGCACGTATGCGTGTGGCTTTGACTGGTTTGACCATTGCCGAATATTTCCGTGATGTTGAAGGTCAAGATGTGCTTTTATTCATTGACAATATCTTCCGTTTCACGCAAGCAGGTTCTGAAGTATCTGCCCTTCTTGGACGCATGCCTTCAGCCGTTGGTTACCAACCAACACTTGCGACAGAAATGGGACAATTGCAAGAACGGATTACATCAACCAAGAAAGGTTCTGTAACCTCTATCCAAGCTATCTATGTGCCAGCCGATGACTACACTGACCCTGCGCCAGCGACAGCGTTTGCTCACTTGGATTCTACAACCAACTTGGAACGGAAATTGGTGCAATTAGGGATTTACCCAGCAGTTGATCCACTTGCTTCTAGCTCCCGTGCACTTGCTCCTGAAATTGTCGGAGAAGAGCACTATGCTGTAGCAGCAGAAGTGAAACGTGTTCTTCAACGTTACCATGAATTGCAAGATATTATTGCAATCCTTGGTATGGATGAATTGTCAGACGAAGAAAAGACTTTGGTTGCGCGTGCGCGTCGGATTCAATTCTTCTTGTCACAAAACTTTAATGTTGCTGAACAATTTACTGGGCAACCAGGTTCTTATGTACCAGTTGCTGATACAGTTCGTGGCTTTAAAGAAATCCTTGAAGGAAAATATGATCATCTTCCTGAAGATGCCTTCCGTGGTGTTGGTTCCATCGAAGATGTTGTTGCTAAAGCTGAAAAAATGGGATTTTAAGAGGTGACCTATGGCTCAAATGACAGTACAAATCGTGACACCTGATGGTCTAGTTTTTGACCACCATGCAACGTTTGTTTCCGTTAAAACTCTTGATGGAGAAATGGGGATTTTACCGCATCATGAAAATATGATTGCTGTTTTGGCTGTCGATGAGGTCAAAGTGAAGCGGATTGATGATGAAGATCATGTCAATTGGATTGCTGTGAATGGTGGAATTGTCGAAGTAGCTGATAATGTAATCACCATTGTTGCAGACTCTGCCGAACGTGCTCGCGATATTGACATCAGTCGTGCTGAAAGAGCAAAATTACGTGCTGAACGTGCTATTGAAGAAGCACATGAAAAGCATTTGATTGACCAAGAACGTCGTGCCAGAATCGCTCTTCAACGTGCCATTAACCGAATTAACGTTGGAACAAGATTATAAAAAAGGCCAATTGGCCTTTTTTATAATGGCTTTTTTGTTATCGGTACATGATTCGTGTCCGATAGTTTGCTCTCATCTATTTTTTTGGTATAATGGGAATATGATTCAGTTAATTTTTACGCTTAGTAGCCATATGATCTTTATTTTTCTTTCATTTCACTTACTTTCTACTGTTGTGAATTGGGAAAAACTATTGAAAGTGAATGCTGACAATGCTTTTAGAATTCGTTTTTTGATTTTATTGCTTAGTATTGCATTAGGCTTTTTGCTCAGCTCTTTCTTCCTCAGTCTCTATACATTAGGACGTGATGTGTTTAATAGCAATTTATAAGATGAGAAAAGTAATAAAATAAGTGTTTTGGAGAAAATATGGATAAAATTATTATACAAGGCAGTTCGAATCCATTAGTTGGTTCGGTTAAAATTGAAGGTGCCAAAAATGCTGTTTTGCCTTTGCTTGCAGCAACTATTCTAGCGACGACAGGGAAAACAACTCTAACCAATGTTCCGGTTCTATCAGATGTGTTTACGATGAACAATGTGGTTCGTGGATTGAATACAAAAGTGACTTTTGAGCAAGAAGAAAACCGGATTACGGTGGATGCTACACAGCCGTTGAGTGAAGAAGCGCCTTATAAATATGTGAGTAAAATGCGTGCTTCAATTGTTGTATTAGGACCTATTTTGGCGCGTAATGGTCACGCAAAAGTTTCCATGCCGGGTGGCTGTACGATTGGAAGCCGTCCTATTGACCTTCATTTGAAAGGTTTAGAGGCAATGGGAGCAGAAATTAAGCAGACGGCTGGATTTATCGAAGCAAAAGCTGACCAATTGCATGGAGCTCATATCTATATGGACTTTCCAAGTGTAGGGGCGACACAAAACATTATGATGGCAGCAACGTTAGCAGACGGTGTGACCGTTATTGAAAATGCAGCTCGGGAGCCTGAAATTGTGGATTTAGCTGTTTTGTTAAACAAAATGGGGGCTAAAGTCCGTGGAGCAGGTACGGAAACATTAACCATTACTGGGGTTAAGGAATTGTCTGGGACAAGTCATAGCGTGGTGCAAGATCGTATCGAAGCTGGAACTTTTATGGTAGCAGCTGCTATGACAGGTGGCAATGTTCTTGTGCAAGATGCTATCTGGGAGCATAATCGTCCCCTCATTGCGAAACTGATGGAAATGGGTGTGTCTGTTACCGAAGAGGACGAAGGAATTCGGATTTGTTCGGATTTATCCAAGTTAAAAGCGGTCAATGTGAAGACTCTTCCGCATCCAGGTTTCCCGACAGATATGCAGGCGCAATTTACAGCTTTGATGACGGTTGCCAAGGGTGAGTCTACCATGATTGAGACTGTTTTTGAGAATCGTTTTCAACATCTGGAAGAAATGCGTCGGATGGGTTTACATTCAGAAATTATGCGGGACACAGCTCGTATCGTTGGTGGTCAAGCCTTGCAAGGGGCAGAGGTGATGTCAACAGACTTGCGTGCGAGTGCCGCGCTGATTTTAACAGGCTTGGTTGCAGAAGGTGAAACAAAAGTAGGACAACTAACTCATTTGGACAGAGGATATTATCAGTTCCATAAAAAGTTGGCTGACTTAGGTGCTTCTATTAAGCGAGTGAAGGAAGAAGACGATGAATAATGATTTGAAATATGTTGGAAAACAAGTCGGAATTGTTCTGATAGTCTTTTTGTTGGGTTTGATTTTGTTTGCACTCGGTTTAGTTGTTGGTTATGGTGGAAAAAATCCATGGGCTATTTTATCGCCAGATAAGTGGCAGGAGATTATCAGCAAATTCACAGGACAATAGACAATAATATTGATAGGAAAAAGGGAGTGAGACAGAGGTCGTGATTTCGTAGAAATTGGCTTTGAGTCCCGCTTCCTATTTATTTAAAAGGGGGAGAAATGGCGAGAAAGAAATCCAATCAGAAAGTAGCACAAAGTGTAGCTGGTCTGGTTATAGCACTGGTTATAGCGCTGGGAGGTTATTCTTTTAGCAATCATCATGGTAGTACGAAGCCTTCTGACAGCACTGCTATTAATCGAAGCATTCGGACGAATCATGCAGCACCCAGTCAAGAATTAGCACAGAGTGTTTTGACAGAGTCCGTTAAACGGCAACTCAAAGGAAAGATTGAATGGAATGGGGCAGGAGCCTTCACAATCAATGAAAATAAAACAACATTGGATGCTAAAGTTGCAAGCGTTCCTTATGCGGATAATAAGACTAAACTCGTCCGAGGTCAGACCGTTCCGACGGTTGCAAATGCTCTTTTATCCAAAGCAACTCGCCAATATAGAAGTCGTGAAGAAACAGGAAATGGCTCCACGACTTGGACACCTGCTGGTTGGCATCAAGTCAAGCATTTATCAGGCGAATACAATCATGCGGTTGACCGTGGGCATTTGTTGGGGTATGCTTTGATTGGCAACTTGAAAGGCTTTGATGCTTCGACCAGCAACCCGAAAAACATCGCTGTGCAAACAGCTTGGGCTAATCAAGCAAATACTGGTTATTCTACGGGTCAAAATTTTTATGAAACAAAGGTTCGCAAGGCACTAGACAAAAATAAACGAGTTCGGTATCGAGTGACTTTGATTTATGCCAATGAACAGGATTTAGTGCCAGTTGGTTCGCATATTGAAGCTAAATCAAGCGATAGTAGCTTGGAAATAAATGTCTTTGTTCCCAACGTACAGACAGGACTTCGGCTAAATTATCAAACAGGAGAAGTGACTGTTACCAACTAGATTATTGCTAGTGTTGCATTTATATCATCTTTTTGTTATACTATTTTTACATGAGGTCGGACAAAAATTATCTCAGCCTCTATCTAATTTAGTGATAAGCGAATGACGCAGTAGGTGATTGGACTCTTTATTCGCTTTTCAAGCTCGAAAGAGCACCTAATCACCTTTGCGGGGGTGGGACTACGAACTTAAATTTTTCAAGATAAGTTCTGTCCCACTCCCCCATTTTGTCTAAAAAGTACGTTGGTGCTTTTTTATTGTGGATTTGTTTTATGAGGAGAAAGGAGAAACATGAAGTATATTTGGTCTTATTTGAAAAAATATCCTAAATGGTTGATGCTGGATTTCTTTGGTGCTGTCTTCTTTGTCGTGGTGAATCTCGGTTTGCCGACTGTTTTGGCACGAATGATTGACGAAGGGATTAATCGAGGAGACAGCAATCGTTTGTATTATTGGGCAATTGTGATGCTTATTGTGATTTTGTTGGGAATTTTGGGGCGGATCGTGCTTTCTTATGCAGCTGGTAAGTTGACAACGAGTATGGTGCGTGATATGCGTAATGACATCTACGACAAATTGCAAGAGTATTCCCATCATGAATACGAGCAGATTGGTGTTTCATCCTTAGTGACACGGATTACCAGTGATGCTTTTGTTTTGATGCAGTTCGCAGAACAATCCCTAAAAATGGGTGTCATCACACCAATGATGATGATGTCTAGTGTGATGATGATTTTTTTCACTAGTCCTTCCTTGGCTTGGATTGTTGCAATTTCTGTTCCTTTCCTCGGCATTGTCGTTTGGTATATAGCAGTCAAGACTCGTCCTTTATCAGAAAAGCAACAAAAAACTTTAGATAAAATCAATCAATACGCACGTGAGAATTTAATGGGGCTGCGCGTTATTCGTGCTTTTGCTCGAGAAGAATTTCAAGAAGAGCGTTTTGCTTCACAAAATGACATTTATGCGAATAATTCGAATCGTCTGTTCAAGTTAACTGGTTTGACAGAACCTCTTTTTGTTCAAATTATCATCGCGATGATTGTTGCCATTGTCTGCTTTGCTTTAAAACCACTAGGTACAGGAGATTTGCAAATTGGCGATTTAGTTGCTTTTATCGAATACAGTTTTCATGCATTGCTGTCATTTCTGTTGCTGTCTAGCTTGTTTACTATGTATCCTCGTACAGCTGTTTCGAGTGAACGGTTGAAAGAAGTAATGGAAATGCCCATTTCGATCAATCCAAACGAAGATGGTGTGACTGAGACAGACAGTCATGGTTATTTAGAGTTTGACAATGTTACCTTTGCATATCCTGGTGAAACAGAGAGTCCAGTCTTGCATAATATTTCCTTCAAAGCAAAACCTGGTGAAACAATTGCCTTTATTGGTTCAACAGGTTCAGGGAAATCATCTCTGGTGCAGTTAATTCCACGCTTCTATGATGTAACTTTAGGAAAAATTTTAGTGGATGGGGTAGATGTGCGTTCTTATAATCTAAAAGCACTGCGGCAGAAGATAGGCTTCATTCCACAAAAGGCTTTGCTGTTTACGGGAACAATCGCAGAAAATCTGCGGTATGGGAAAGAGCATGCCAGTTATGAAGAATTGACACAAGCGGCAGATGTAGCACAAGCTAGAGATTTTATCGAAAGTAAGGAAGAACGCTTTGAAGCCTATTTAGCTGAAGGGGGAAGCAATCTCTCAGGTGGGCAAAAGCAACGCCTTTCTATCGCACGTGCTGTTGTGAAAGAACCAGATATTTATATCTTTGATGATTCATTTTCTGCATTGGACTATAAGACCGATGCCATTCTTCGAAGTCGACTCAAAGAAGTTACGCAAAATGCTACTGTATTGATTGTAGCACAACGCGTGGGAACCATAATGGATGCAGATCAGATTATTGTTCTGGATAAGGGAGAAATCGTCGGACGCGGAACACATGAAGAATTGTTGCGACAAAACGACATCTATCGCGAAATTGCTAATTCTCAGCTTAATAGTCAATCACTAACAGAAGAATAGGAGGGAAAGATGAAACAACATAGTTTTATGCGCTTGTGGAGTTACTTAAAAGTTTATAAACTCTCAGTAATCCTTGCTATCTTTTTGAAGGTGGTGAGTATTGTGATGAGCGTGCTAGAGCCTTTTGTACTTGGTCTTGCTATTACAGAATTGACACGAAATGTGCTGGATATAGTAAAAGGAGTCGAAGGTGCTAGTATAAACACAACATATGTCTTTGGGGTAATGGCACTTTACCTTTTGCGTGGTTTGTTCTATGAAATTGGGTCTTACTATTCTAATTATTTTATGACCAATGCAGTGCAAAATACAGTACGTGACATGCGCAATGAGTTGAGTTCTAAAATTAATCAAATTCCAGTTTCTTACTTTGATAAGCATCAATTTGGAGATTTGCTAGGGCGCTTTACCAGTGATGTAGAGACTGTTTCAAATGCGCTTCAACAATCATTCTTACAAGTTGTAAATGCGGTTTTGACCATTACCTTAGTTATCGGAATGGTCTTGTATCTTAATTTTCAACTGGCTTTGATAGTGATTGCTAGCATTCCGTTGACCTATTTGGGGGCAAACTTTATTTTGAAAAAATCACAACCGTATTTTAAAAAGCAAGCAGATACGCTAGGTGTCATGAATGGATTTGTTCAAGAAAATCTAACTGGTTTTAATGTGCTGAAACTCTATGGCCGTGAAGAAACATCTTCAGACGATTTTCGAGAAATCACGCAAAACCTCCAAGAAGTCGGATTCAAAGCTAGTTTTATTTCTGGCTTGATGATGCCAATTTTGAACGCAATTTCAGATTTGACTTATCTGCTTGTAGCAGTTGTTGGTGGTCTGCAAGTCATTTCTGGACAATTAACGATTGGGAACATGCAAGCATTCGTACAATATGTGTGGCAAGTAAACCAACCAATCCAAAACCTAACGCAATTGGCTGGGCAATTGCAGAGTGCTAAGTCTTCGCTGGATCGTGTCTTCCAAGTCTTGGATGAACCAGACGAAGTAACTGATGCGAAAGAGCGGCTGGAACATAATTTGACAGGTCAGGTCAGCTTCAAGCATGTTGACTTTCAATACGTGGAAAACAAACCGCTCATTCGAGACTTCAACTTAGAGGTTAAGCCGGGCGAAATGGTGGCGATTGTCGGTCCAACCGGTGCCGGAAAGACCACCCTTATCAATTTGCTCATGCGTTTTTATGATGTAACATCTGGTTCGATTGCTGTTGATGGTCACGATATTCGCAACTTATCACGACAAGAATACCGCAAACAATTTGGTATGGTCTTGCAAGACGCTTGGCTTTATGAAGGAACAGTCAAAGAAAACTTGCGCTTTGGAAATCTGAATGCGACAGATGAAGAGATTGTGGAAGCCGCCAAAGCAGCTAATGTCGATCATTTCATTCGGACGCTTCCAGGTGGCTATAATATGGAAATGAATCAGGAATCCAGCAATATTTCGCTAGGACAAAAACAATTGCTGACCATCGCGCGAGCACTATTAGCCGATCCAAAAATCTTGATTTTGGATGAAGCGACTTCGTCCGTTGATACGCGCCTAGAGCTCTTGATTCAAAAAGCGATGAAGAACCTCATGCAAGGACGAACAAGCTTTGTCATTGCTCACCGCTTATCGACGATTCAAGAGGCAGATAAGATTTTGGTTCTCAAAGATGGACAAATCATTGAGCAAGGAACTCACGAATCGCTTCTAGCTGATAAAGGTTTCTATTACGACTTATATACAAGTCAATTTGCAAAGAAAGAAGCCTAACGAATAAAGGAGCAAAACAAAACTCCAACGAAACAATAAAAACACGAACTCTGTCTTGACTAGTTGCTAGCTAATCTGGACGAGTTCGTGTTTTTCTATCCTTAGCGGCACAAAGCTAAAATGCAATTGCTCTGTTCCACAACTATTTTTTGCTAAATCTTCAAAATTGCATCATATTTCTTCCGTCCGCCCCGCGGACGAAGTGAACTAGTTTTGATTTATATTGTCAGCCAAGCGGATGGGGTGGATTAGTTTTGATTTATACTGTCAGCCCGGCGGACGAAGTGAACTAGTTTTGGTTTATTGTGTCAGCTGGGCGGACGAAGTGAATGAGTTTGGGTTTATAGTGTCAGCCGAGCGGACGAGGTGAATGAGTTTTAGTTTCCTCCGTCTCCCTGGTCGACAGCACAAATCAGTTTGGTTTTGCTTTATCGTCCCGGTCGACAGTAAGAATCAGTTTTAATTTACTTTGTCGCCCCAGTCGACAGCTTCAATCGTTTGCTCCGAATCGTTCATTCCGTTAAGTGAAATTACGCCTTATCAAAAGAGGTTAGTAAGCCAAACAATGAAATAAAACCCAAGAAAAATAGCGTGCCATTTCCAATAGAGTACAATCAGTCCGATTGTTTCACGTATCCAAGCCGATGGGAGAAAATAAAGTGCTGTTCGGGAACCTATACTACGTCCTTTCAAACCAAGCTTTCGCATGTAAATACCCGCTCGCAAAGAGTGGAAAGAGTTGGTGACGACCAAGCAATAGTAATTTTCCTTACTTTTTTCGTCTAAAATAGTTTTGCTAAACTGCAAATTTTCTAAGGTATTGGTTGACTGCCGTTCAATTATAATATCTTCTTGTGGAATACCTACTTGCCTTAAATATTGTGCCATTGCTTCTGCTTCGGTTATTGGTTCATCGACACCTTGTCCTCCAGAAACGACAATTTTGGGATGGTTATGAAATTTTTCATACATCGTCTTCCCCTTTTCGAGCCGTTGAGCGAGAAGAGGTGGAACCTTGTCTCCTATCAAACCAGACCCTAAGATGATGATGTAGTCTGGATGTTTTATGACGGGCAATACATTATAAACAAAACCGTAAAGGATATAGGTCACATAAAGATAGCTACCATAAATTAGAAGTCCATTTGTAAGAGATAGGGTTTTATGAAGAAAGATAAAATGAGGAAAGAAAAAAGTAAGCGCTAGGGAAAGAGCAATAGCGAGTCCATAAAAGAGGGAGAGGAGGTTTGCTAAACGCCTGCCTTCAAAGGTCATCATCTGTCTGCCATTAAAAATGAGATAAATGGTTGAAATTATAACACTCAAAGGAATGAAAAGTGCTAAGATGAGCAAAGAAAGCATTGCCAGATTTCTATTGACAAGTTGTTCCATATGCATCACAAACAAACCAGAAACGATAGCGGCAAATAAAATTAAAACGATACTAAGCAAATACGCATTGAAGAGTCGCCTTGGCTCTATATAAAACAAGACAAGAAAAAGAAGAGTAGGAAGAAGCCAAATAAGATGCAATACCATAATGTGATAACAATCCTTTCAATCAATTTCCTTTTTAGTATAGCATAAAAGTTCCTGTAAAAAAGTAAATTTAAAAAACAATGGACTTAAAAATTGAAATATTATTAAAAAATATGGTATAATATTTTTATGTCTTGGGGTCGTTACGGATTCGACAGGCATTATGAGGCACATTTTGCGACTCATCGAGCGGATGTAAAGCGCCAGTTAAATATAACTGCAAAAAATAATAATTCTTACGCTTTAGCTGCCTAAAAAACAGCCAGCGTGACCAGATTCGGATCGCTCGTGTTCGATGACCGGTCTTAATAATAGCGAGATACGATTAAGCCTTGTCTAGGGGCTTGATAAGAGACTGATAGACTCGCTTGGCTTGGACTTGAGTTATGTGTCAAAGCGAAGTTAAATCCAATACATAACCTATGGTTGTAGACAAATGTGTTGGCAGGTGTTTGGACGTGGGTTCAATTCCCACCGGCTCCATTGTTAAATATGGAAGATTACTCAAGAGGCTTAAGAGGCTGTGTTGGAAACGCAGTAGGCGTGTGAAAGCGTGCGTGGGTTCGAATCCCATGTCTTCCGTTTTGTTACAAAACGCTCGTTAGTGGCGTTTTTTTCTTACTAGAAGATAAAATGAGTGAAGAGAACGGATTCACTCATTTATTTTTTTGAAAAATATTGAAATTTTTCTGAAAAGTAGTAGACTGTTACTAGAAAGTTTGGAGGTTTCTTGTGAAATTATACGTACAATTGATGATTATTTTTTCGATTTCTTTGATAGGAGAAGGGATTTCCTATCTTTTTCATTTGCCTATTCCAGGAAGCATTATTGGCCTCATTCTTCTTTTTTTGGCTTTGCAATTTAAAATTTTCAGATTGCGGCATGTGAGTATGGTGGGAAATTTTTTATTAGCCAATATGACCATTTTATTTTTGCCACCAGCGGTTGGAATTATGGATAAATTTCATGTCATTGCGCCTTATCTGCTGCCGATTGTTTTGATTATTGTTGGGGCGATTGTGATCAATGTGGTTGTCATTGCCGTGGTTGTTCATTTTATCAAAAATCGCTTTGAAGGAGATTACGGAGAAGGAGAAACAAGAAATGTCTAATTTGTGGGGCAATCCTTTATTTGGTTTGGCTTTATCGATCTTTGCTTATCTGGTAGGAATGTTGATTTTTCGCAGATTTCCGCATCCTTTGACAACACCTTTGCTTCTAGCCACCATATTTGTCATTGTATTTTTAAAATTGACAGGAATTTCTTATAAACATTACTACATAGGTGGAACGTATTTGAATAATCTCATTGTGCCGTCAACGGTTGCACTGGGAATTCCTTTGTATAAAACATTTCATCTCATGAAACACCATGCCAGAAGCATTTTGATTGGTACTTTTGTAGCAGTGGTAGTGAACACCAGTTTTACGGCCTTGGTCGCCAAGGCTTTTGGAATGGATTTTTTCTTAGCAATTTCACTCTTTCCCAAATCAGTAACAACAGCTATGGCGGTTGGAATTACAGATAAAATGCAAGGGCTGACGACGGTGACGTTGGTGGTCGTAGTAGCAACGGGAATTTTGACAAGTGTGATAGGACCGACTGTTTTAAGGATTTTAAAAATCAAAGATCCTGTTGCAGTAGGCTTAGCTCTTGGAGGAACGGGACATGCTGTTGGGACAGGGACAGCCTTTAAATACGGACAAGTTGCAGGTGCTATGGCTGGTCTAGCCATTGGCGTGACAGGGATTATGTATGTGATTGTCAGTCCAATTGTTGCAAGTATTATTTTAAAATAGCAAAAAACGAGAATGACTGTGCTGTGACTATTTTTTGAAAGCAAGTATGTTTTCTGCCCCATTTCTTAAAAAACATGATATAATAGAGAGTAAAAACTTTTTGATAGAAAGACAGTTATGGATTTAAAAGATTATATTGCAACCATTGAAAATTACCCGCAAGAAGGGATTTTATTTCGTGACATTAGCCCATTGATGGCAGATGGAAATGCCTACAGCTATGCTATTCGTGAAATTGTCCAATATGCTACGGACAAGAAAATTGACATGATTGTCGGTCCAGAAGCGCGTGGATTTATTGTTGGATGTCCGGTAGCTTATGAGCTTGGAGTTGGTTTTGCTCCAGTACGTAAGCCTGGGAAATTGCCTCGTGAGGTTATCTCAGCTAGTTATGAAAAAGAGTATGGTGTAGATACCTTAACAATGCACGCAGACTCTATCAAGCCTGGACAGCGTGTACTGATTGTTGATGACCTTCTTGCAACAGGAGGAACGGTTAAAGCAACAATTGAAATGGTTGAACGTTTAGGTGGTATCGTTGCAGGTTGCGCTTTCCTTATTGAATTGGATGAATTGAAGGGACGCGAAGCTATTGGTAACTACGATTACAAAGTTCTCATGCATTATTAAGGTATAAGTAAAAGCTATATCTTGTTGTAGAAAAAGTATAATTGAAAACTATATCTCCTTTCAGTATAATAAAAGCAGAAAGAAAAAGGAGATATTTTCATGCCTATTAAAATTGATAAGAAATTACCAGCTGTTGACATTTTAAGATCTGAGAATATCTTTGTTATGGATGATGAGCGTGCAGAACACCAAGATATTCGTCCTCTGAATATCTTGATTTTGAATTTAATGCCGCAAAAAACAGTAACAGAAACGCAGTTGTTGCGTCATTTAGCAAATACGCCATTGCAACTTCGGATTGAATTTCTTTATATGACTTCTCATACCTTCAAAACGACACATGCGGACTATATGGAGACGTTTTATAAGACTTTTGATGAGATCAAAGGTCGTTATTTTGACGGTTTGATTGTCACTGGAGCGCCAGTCGAGCATTTGCCTTTTGAAGCAGTAGATTATTGGGAAGAATTTCGACAAGTTATTGACTGGTCCAAATCGCATGTTTACTCTACCTTGCATATTTGTTGGGGAGCGCAAGCAGCTCTTTATGCTCGTTATGGCATTGCCAAACACCAGATGAAGCGCAAGTTGTCCGGTATTTATAGTCAATCCATATCAGAAAAACCAAATTTGCTGTTTCGTGGTTTTGATGATGAATACGCAGCTCCTCATTCGCGTTATACAGAAGTTCGCAAAGAGGATATTTTAAACAAGAGTAATTTGGAAATTTTAGCTTGTGGAGAAGAGGTTGGTGTCTCCGTTGTGGCAAGTCGTGATCTTCGCGAAGTGTATAGCTTTGGTCATTTGGAATATGGCCGCGAGACCTTGGCAAAAGAATATTTGCGTGATGTAGACGAAGGGCTGAATCCGCATATTCCAGAAAATTATTTCAAAAATGATGACGTTACTTCAGTTCCCTGTTTACGATGGAATCTGGCTGCAGCGCTGTTTTTCAACAATTGGATTAATTATGCTGTTTATCAAGAAACGCCATTTGACTGGGAAAATGCAGCAAATGACGCTTCCTTGTTTGCTTATTTATAAGAGGTGTTATGACTTATTTATCAGCGTATAAGACGGGCAATTTAGTATTGCCAACTGAGCTTCTTTTTCATTTTCATGAAATATTTGATAATAGTGATGACTTTTTGGTCTGGCAATTTTTCTATTTGCAAAATACAACGTCGCTAGAAGAGATTTCTCCTGTTCAGATTGCAGAAAGTATCGGGAAATCCGTTGCAGAGGTCAATCGCTCTATGTCAAATTTGACAGAAAAAGGATTGTTGCAGTATAAAACAATTGCACTCAATGGTGAAATTGAAGCAGTTTTTGATGCGCTGCCAGCGCTTGAACGATTAGATGAAATTGTAGAAAGTCGCTCAAGCGTTGCGCAAACTGTTTCTCAAAATGTTTTAAAAGACTTGGTCGAGACTTTCCAGCAAGAATTAGGTCGCCTCTTGACACCGTTTGAAATTGAAGATTTAACAAAAACGATTCAAGATGACAAGATCAATCCTGAACTTGTTACTGCTGCTCTTCGTGAAGCTGTTTTTAATGGAAAGGCAAACTGGAGATACATCCAAGCTATTTTACGGAATTGGCGCCGTGAAGGCATTACAACAGTAGCACAGGTAGAAGCGAAGCGAGAAGAACGTGAAGCGGCAAATCCGCAAAATATCACTGTCTCAGATGATTTTTTGAAGGCTATGGATTTGTGGCGAGATTAAGATGTCGGAGTTTGTTCCCTTGGAATAGACTCTTTTTTTAGTTCCTTAAAAATGATATACTAAGTGAAACGATTATTTTAGAAATGAGTTATCATGCAAGTAAAGAATATCTCAAAACGTTTGAGAAAAGTAGCTGGTTTTGTACCACAGGATGCCAAAATCTTGGATGTAGGAAGTGACCACGCTTATTTACCGATTTATCTAATTCAGCAGGGAAGAACTTCCTCGGCTATTGCTAGTGAAGTTGTTGAGGGACCTTATCAGTCTGCGGTGACGAATGTAGCAGATAATCAGATGTCCGATAAAATTGATGTTCGCTTGGCAAATGGTTTGGCAGCTTTTGATGCAGAAGATCAGATTGATGTTATCGTTATTGCAGGAATGGGAGGAGGATTGATAGCAGATATTTTAGACAATGGCAGTGCAAAATTGGCATCTGTTAAGCGCCTGATTCTTCAGCCTAACAATCGGGAAGATGAACTTCGCAGGTGGTTGTGTGGTCATAATTTTCAAATTACAGAAGAAGCTATTGTGGAAGAAAATGGGAAATTTTACGAGATAATGATAGCTGAACAGGGGCATCAAGTGTTGAATGCTGAACAAGAACGCTTCGGACCTTATCTAATGAGGGAGCAATCAGCTGTTTTTCTAGATAAATGGCAGCGAGAAGTAGACAAGCTGGAAAAAGCTCTGGCTAAAATCCCTGAGAAAAATCTAACGGAACGCTCTGCTATGTCCCAAAAAATCAAGCAAATCAAGGAGGTACTGCATGCTGGCAAGTGATGTTATTAACCGTTATGAAGCATACTGTCCTAAGGATCTGTCCATGACGGGAGATGTCTGCGGACTGCAAATTGGAACTCTGAATAAGGAAGTTAAGCGAGTACTGATAGCTTTGGATATCCGCGAGCAGACAGTTGCAGAGGCGATTGAAAAAGATGTAGATTTGATTTTGGTTAAACACGCACCGATCTTTCGGCCTATTAAAGATTTAGTGGCAGACCGACCTCAGAATCAGATTTACATCGATCTGATTAAGCACGATATTGCAGTCTATGTCAGCCATACCAATATTGATATTGTGGATGACGGTCTCAATGACTGGTTCTGTGATCTACTAGAAATCACTGATACGGATTATCTTAGCGAAACGGTTCCTGGACACGGCATTGGTCGTATTGGCAAGATTGCACCTCAGACTTTTGGAGACTTTGCAGGCAAGGTTAAGGAAACTTTTGGTCTGGATAGTCTGCGTTTGGTGACTTATTCGGCTGTGGATCTGGAGCGAATGATTGAGAAAGTGGCAATCTGTGGTGGCAGTGGTCAGTCCTTTTACAAGGAGGCTTTAGCAAAGGGCGCTCAGCTTTATATTACAGGTGATATTTACTACCATACAGCACAGGATATGCTGAGCGAGGGGCTTCTAGCTTTGGATCCGGGTCACCATATAGAAGTGTTCTTTGTAAAAAAATTGGTTGAAAAGTTTCAAGACTGGAAAGTAGAAGAGGGTTGGGAAGTTGAATTTTTAGCCAGTCAAGTTTCTACAAATCCTTTTAAACATATCTAAGTAGGAAATTGTATGAAAAAAGTAGCGATTATCGGAGCGGGGATTGTTGGATCAACTGCTGCCTATTATCTATCAAAAAATCCTGTTTATCAGGTAACAGTTTTTGACCATGGAATAGGTCAGGCAACCAAAGCAGCAGCTGGTATTATCAGTCCGTGGTTTTCTAAGCGGCGCAATAAAGCATGGTATCGTATGGCGCGACTGGGAGCAGATTTTTATCTGGATTTGATAGCTGATTTACAGAAGGACGGTTTTGCAACGGAGTTTTATCAGCAGACTGGCGTCTTTTTGCTGAAGAAAAAAGAGGAGAGCTTGGAGGCACTCTATGACTTGGCAGACCAACGGCGAAAAGAGTCACCGCTCATTGGCGACTTGCGGCTACTTTCACGGGCGGAAGCAGCAGAGTACTTTCCAAATCTTAAAGGTTTTGACCGGCTGCTCTATGCTTCTGGAGGAGCACGCGTGGAAGGCTCATTATTGACTCAGACTTTGCTTACGGCTAGCAGTGCAGAAGTAATTCAAAAGAAAGTAAGTTTGGACATTCGAGATGGGGCTTTCTGGGTTGATAGTTGTTGTTTTGACCAAGTTATATTGGCAACAGGAGCTTGGTTGCCCGAGTTTTTGAGTCCATTAGGTTATCAAGTGGATATTCGTCCACAAAAAGGGCAGTTGCGAGATTATCAGACTGCTCTGGTGACAGATGATTATCCAGTCGTTATGCCAGAAGGAGAGCTAGATATTATTCCTTTTCAAAATGGCAAAATCAGTATGGGAGCTACACACGAAAATGAAATGGGCTATGACCTTAAAGTAGATCAGGTCATGTTAGATAAAATGGAACAGGAAGCTCTCTACTATTTTCCTAGGTTATCTCAGGCGAAAGTGGTGAACGAACGGGTCGGAATTCGAGCCTATACTAGTGATTTTTCTCCTTTCTTTGGTCAGGTGCCAAATCTTCCGCAGGTATTTGCAGCTAGTGGCTTAGGCTCTTCTGGTTTGACGACAGGTCCGCTCATCGGATATCATTTAGTTCAGATAATTCAGGGAAAAAACGGTAGTTTAAATCCAGCGGATTATCCCATTGAAATCTACATTAAGAAAGAGAAGTAGATGACAGAGAATATTTTAAATTGGGTCAATGTTTGTGTGAAAAAAGAGAATCAAGTTCTTTTGCTCAATCGACAGCATGATGATTTTAAAGGTTGGATTCAGCCAGGTGGAAAAGTTGAGTTTCCAGAATCCTTTTTTGAAGCAGCAGCTCGTGAGTTGAAAGAGGAAACGGGATTGACGGCTTTGAAATTACAGCTTAAAGGTATTTCAGGTTTTACCAATCCAGCAAAAGCAGAGCGTTATGTCTATTATGATTTTCTCTGTGAGGATTTTGAAGGGAAACTGCTAACGGAATCACAAGAAGGTCAGCCCAAATGGTGGTCAATTGATGAACTGGAATCGTTATTCATGCAGGACGACATCAGAGATAGGCTTCCTTTGTACTGGCGAAAGGGCTCCTTTGAGCGGATTCACTATTGGGATGAAGAGAACCATTGCATCAAAGAAACCAAGACGATATTGTATGATGAAAGATAATGAGGAGATGAAGTTGTTATGAACTGGTTGCAGGAGCAGCCTGTGGTGCTGCAGGCTTTTTTGGCGGGACTCTTTACATGGGGCTGTACCATTGTGGGCTCTGCGGTTGTCTTTTCTTTAAAACAGTCAGTCGTAAGCTGCTGGATATTATGATGGGATTTGCAGCTGGTGTCATGATTGCAGCTTCATTTTGGTCGCTCTTGCAGCCTTCAATTGAGTATGCAAAAGGTAACTATGGAGTCTGGTCTTGGATGCCAGCCGCCCTTGGTTTTCTGTTGGGTGGTTTCTTCTTGCGCTTTATTGATGCGGTAGTACCCCATTTACACCTTAGCAAGAAGGATGTATCTGAGGCAGAAAGTCTGCCGGAGCACAGCCGGAATAAACTGTCCAAAACGGCCCTGTTTTTTCTGGCTATTACCATACACAATTTTCCAGAAGGCTTGGCAGTAGGAGTGGCCTTTGGTGCCTTATCCAGCAATTCCAGTCCAGAAGTCTTTATCGGAGCCGTAGGTCTGGCTTTGGGAATTGGTCTCCAAAATGTGCCGGAAGGGGCAGCCTTGTCCATTCCTATACGGACAGACGGGGAATCGCGTCTTAAGGCTTTTTACTGGGGCTCGATGTCAGCTATTGTTGAGCCTATCGGAGCGGTTCTTGGCGCTTATGCGGTTATGGCAATGACGGCTATTCTCCCCTATGCCCTGTCTTTTGCGGCGGGAGCCATGATTTTCGTCGTCGTGGAGGAGCTGATACCAGATTCTCAGACAAATGGCAATACAGATGTTGCGACTTTAGGTCTCATGGTGGGCTTTGTATTGATGATGGTATTGGATGTGGCTTTGGGATAGCAGATACTTTTTTGAGACCAATCGTATATTTTATCAGCCTATTTAGATAACAGCAGTTCTATTTTGGCAGATTTTTGGTTTCGTTTTTGATTTTCATTAAGTGTGAAAGGCCTTGAATGAAAGTACTCTCTTTCTTGAAGGATGACATCCGCTTTCAAAAATGGTAAAATAAGGAGAATACATTTAAGAGAGGAAACTCATTATGAAAGGTATTATCCTTGCAGGTGGTTCTGGTACACGTTTATATCCTTTGACTAGAGCTGCGTCTAAACAACTCATGCCGGTTTATGACAAACCCATGATTTATTATCCATTGTCAACCCTCATGCTGGCTGGTATCAAGGACATCTTGATTATCTCAACACCGACAGATCTCCCTCGCTTTGAGGATTTGTTGGGTGATGGCTCGGAGTTTGGTATCAAACTTTCTTACGCTGAGCAACCAAGTCCAGATGGTTTGGCCCAAGCCTTTATCATCGGTGCTGACTTTATCGGAGATGACCATGTGGCTTTGATTTTAGGTGATAATATTTATCATGGCCCAGGCCTTAGTAAAATGCTGCAAAAAGCTGCTTCTAAGGAAAACGGAGCGACTGTCTTTGGTTATCAAGTAAAAGACCCAGAGCGTTTCGGTGTGGTTGAATTTGATAACAATATGAATGCAATCTCTATCGAAGAAAAACCAGAACAGCCACGTTCTAACTATGCAGTTACAGGTCTTTATTTCTATGACAATGACGTAGTAGAAATTGCTAAAAATATCAAGCCTAGTCCACGTGGAGAGCTGGAAATCACTGATGTCAATAAGGCTTACTTAGACCGCGGCGATTTGTCTGTTGAGCTTATGGGACGTGGTTTTGCTTGGTTGGACACCGGTACACACGAGAGCTTATTAGAAGCTGCTCAATACATCGAAACCGTCCAACGTATGCAAAATGTTCAAGTAGCAAACTTAGAAGAAATTGCCTACCGTATGGGGTATATCACCAAAGAACAAGTGCATGATTTGGCACAATCACTTAAAAAGAACGAATACGGTCACTACTTATTACGTTTGATTGGAGAAGAATAAGACATGTCTGAACAATTTTTTGAAAAAAAATTAGCAGTTCGTAAGATTGAAGCCATTCCTGGCATGCTGGAATTTGATATTCCAGTTCATGGGGACAATCGTGGCTGGTTCAAGGAAAACTTTCAAAAAGAAAAAATGGTACCCCTTGGTTTTCCAGAAAGCTTTTTTGCTGAAGGTAAGCTCCAAAACAATGTCAGCTTTTCCCGCAAAAATGTGCTCCGTGGTCTTCATGCAGAACCTTGGGATAAGTACATTTCTGTCGCAGATGGCGGAAAAGTTCTCGGTTCTTGGGTTGATTTGCGTGAAGGGGAAACATTCGGAAATACCTACCAAACGGTCATTGATGCCAGCAAAGGGATTTTCGTTCCTCGCGGTGTAGCAAATGGCTTTCAAGTATTGTCAGATACGGTTTCTTATAGCTATTTGGTCAATGACTACTGGGCATTGGAATTGAAACCTAAGTATGCCTTTGTCAACTATGCTGACCCCGCTCTTGGCATTGAATGGGAAAATCTTGACCAAGCAGAAGTATCTGAAGCAGATAAGAATCATCCAATGCTTAAGGATGTTAAACCTTTGACCAAAGATATGTTATAATACCCTCAGAAAATAGGAGAAAATCTTTTCATGACTGAATATAAAAATATTGTAGTGACAGGTGGTGCTGGTTTTATCGGCTCTAACTTTGTCCATTATGTGTACAATAACTTTCCAGATGTGCATATCACAGTTCTGGATAAGCTAACTTATGCTGGTAACCGTGCTAACATTGAAGAAATTCTAGGCGACCGCGTGGAGTTGGTTGTTGGAGATATTGCAGATGCAGCGATTGTTGACCAAGTGGCTAAGAATGCGGATGCTATTGTTCACTATGCGGCTGAAAGCCATAATGACAATTCACTTAATGACCCACGGCCATTTATTGATACGAACTTTGTCGGAACTTATACGCTTCTTGAAGCGGCTCGTAAATACGATCTTCGTTTCCACCATGTATCTACTGATGAAGTTTATGGTGACCTTCCTCTTCGTGAAGATCTTCCAGGGCATGGTGAAGGACCGGGCGAAAAATTCACCCCAGAAACCAAATACAATCCAAGCTCACCTTATTCTTCAACTAAAGCAGCTTCTGATTTGATTGTCAAGGCTTGGGTGCGCTCTTTCGGTGTTAAGGCCACCATTTCTAACTGTTCAAACAACTACGGACCATATCAACACATCGAAAAATTCATTCCGCGTCAGATTACCAATATCCTTTCAGGCATTCGTCCAAAACTTTATGGGGAAGGAAAGAATGTTCGTGACTGGATTCATACCAATGACCATTCATCAGGGGTTTGGACCATTCTCACAAAAGGGAAAATCGGTGAAACCTACCTAATCGGTGCAGACGGCGAAAAGAACAACAAAGAAGTGCTAGAGCTCATTCTCAAAGAAATGGGACAACCAGCTGACGCTTACGACCATGTAACAGACCGTGCGGGTCACGACCTACGCTATGCTATTGACGCTAGCAAGTTGCGTAATGAACTAGGCTGGAAACCAGAATTTACCAACTTTGAGGCTGGATTGAAAGAAACAATCAAGTGGTACACGGATCACCAAGATTGGTGGAAAGCTGAAAAGGAAGCTGTCGAAGCCAACTATGCTAAGACACAAAAAGTATTAAAATAATCACTATTGAAGCTTTGTCTTTAAAGGAGAATCATGAAACATAAAATTTTAGTAACAGGTGGAGCCGGATTTATCGGAACGCATACCGTTATTGAGTTAGTCAATGCTGGACACGAAGTTGTTATTGTTGATAATTTAGTGAACAGCAGCAAAAAAAGTGTAGAAGTTGTAGAACGAATTGTTGGTCAAAAAATTCCATTTTATCAAGTGGACATTCGTGATAAGAAAGCCTTACTTGAAATCTTTAAAACAGAACAACCAACAAGTGTGATTCATTTTGCGGCGTTGAAGGCAGTTGGTGAATCAACACAAATTCCACTGACTTATTACGAAAACAACATTACAGGAACATTGACATTGCTACGTGTTATGGAAGAAGTCAATTGCAAAAATATCATTTTCAGCTCTTCTGCAACTGTCTATGGAGACCCTCATACCGTTCCGATTTTAGAAGATTTTCCTCTGTCAGTCACCAATCCTTACGGACGTACAAAACTGATGATTGAAGAAATGCTGACAGATATTTATAAAGCTGATTCAAGCTGGAATGTTGTCTTGCTTCGGTATTTTAATCCAATTGGTGCTCATGAAAGTGGTGATTTGGGTGAAAATCCAAATGGCATTCCAAATAATCTCTTGCCATATGTGACGCAGGTTGCTGTTGGAAAATTAAAAGAAGTGCAAGTATTTGGTAATGATTATCCAACAGTTGACGGTACTGGTGTTCGTGACTATATTCACGTGGTGGATTTGGCAAAAGGACATGTGGCTGCTCTGCAAAAGATTGAAGGAACTGCTGGTCTAAATATCTATAACCTTGGTACCGGCAAAGGATATTCTGTTTTAGAAATTATCCAAAATATGGAAAAAGCAGTCGGCAAACCAATCCCTTATAAGATTGTTGACCGCCGTCCTGGTGACATTGCCACTTGTTATGCCGACTCTACAAAAGCAAAAGAGGAGTTAGGCTGGGAAGCACAATTTGATATTACACGCATGTGCCAAGATGCTTGGCATTGGCAAAGCAAACACCCAAATGGATTTGATGACTAAATAAAAAATATGTCAAATAGTAGACGAGACTGGGATAGTAGTTTCTCAGCCTCGCTTTTTGCATAGAAATAAGCTTGATGCACAGTAGTTGATTGCTCAAAACATTGCGTTGAAGTTGCGAATAATGCTTGCGAGGTATTTTCTATTCAAGCTTGTAAGAAGTATCTAATCAACCTTGTGGAAGTTGACCAGAACTCGCTGTTCTGAAGTTTTTGCATGATGACTTGAAAGTAAATTTACTAAAAAATTAGAAAACCAGTTAAGCATTTTTCTGGTGGAATAATGTTCTTTGTGTTAAACTAAAAATATGGAACATCATTTTAATCATAAAGCAGAATCATTCGATTCTCCAAAAAATATATTTATTGCCAATCTTATTCGCCAAGAAGTGGAGAAACAAATTGTAGATTTCTCTGACAAGTGCATTTTAGATTTTGGCGGTGGTACAGGATTGGTGAGCCTGCCATTGGCAACTCAATCCAAGTCAGTCACGCTTGTTGATATTTCAGATAAAATGCTTGAGCAAGCTCGCCTAAAAGTGGAAAAGCAAGCCATTGATAATGTTTATTTGTTGCAGCAGGATTTGTTGATAACCCCATTAAACCAATTATTTGACATCATCGTGGTTAGTCGTGTTCTTCATCATATGCCAAATGTTGAGAAGACTCTAGCGATGTTTAGAAATCATCTTGTAGAGGACGGACAGCTTTTTATTGCAGATTTTGTTAAAACAGACGTAAATCATCATGGCTTTCATCTTGATGAATTGGAAGAAAACTTATCTCAGAATGGTTTTCTGCCTGTCAAATCTCAGATAATTTATAGTGCAGAGGAACTCTTTTTAGAGAATTATGCAGAGCTTTTCTTGACATTAGCACAAAATCACTCGTTTGCATGATGAGTGATTTTGGTTTGTCTTTATAGTAAATTTCTTGATTCTTTTATGGAAATAGTAGAAAATGCCGCGTGGATATAGTATAATGGGATTATTGTGAATTAGAGCTATTTCTAACAGAAAGGGAGAAGAATGACAATATCAGTAATTATTCCTTGTTATTATGAAGAAGAGACGATTCCACTATTTTATGCGGAAATGGAAAAAATTAAATCACAAATAGATGATAATTTTGAATACATCTTTGTCAATGATGGTTCAAAAGATAGAACTTTACAAGTTCTACGCGACTTAAATCAAGCAGATAAAAATGTTCACTATCTTTCTTTTTCGAGAAATTTTGGAAAAGAAGCAGCTCTGTATGCAGGTCTCAAACATGCAACTGGTGATTTAGTGACTGTCATGGATGCGGATTTGCAAGATCCTCCGGGACTTTTACTCACAATGAAATCTATGCTGGAGAAGAATCCAGATTTGGATTGTGTAGGGACACGACGGACAACGCGTGATGGGGAATCTCTGATCCGTAGTTTTTTTGCTAGGATGTTTTATAAATTAATCAATAAAATTAGTCAAGTTGAAATGGTGGACGGTGCGCGTGATTTCCGTCTCATGCGCAGGCAAATGGTAGATGCCATTTTAGAAGTTTCTGAGTACAATCGTTTTTCTAAAGGGATATTTGCATGGGTTGGTTTTGAGACAGAGTATTTAGAATATAAAAATGTAGAACGAGTTGCAGGAAAAACCAGTTGGAGTTTCTGGCAATTATTGAATTATTCTTTAGAAGGGATTATCAACTTTTCAGATGCCCCTTTGACAATAGCTTTTTTGGGAGGTGTTGCTGCCTGTTTATTGGCATTCTTCCTTATCATGATTGTCATTGTTCGTACGTTGATTTTTGGCGATCCAACATCTGGCTGGCCTTCTATGGTGTCGATTATTCTTTTTCTAGGTGGTTTTCAGTTGTTGACAATTGGCATTCTTGGTAAATACATTGGGAAAATTTTCATGGAAACCAAAAAAAGACCAATTTACGTGATTAAAGAGAAGAGCGAGTAGAAAGCAGATTTTTTCTGCTTTTTTTGATATAATGAATTTATTGAATGTTTATTATTCAGAAAGGAATTTCAAATGATTTTAATTACAGGAGCTAACGGACAGCTTGGGACAGAACTTCGTTATCTTTTAGATGAACGCAACGAAGAGTATGTGGCAGTTGACGTGGCAGAAATGGATATTACAAATGCCGAAATGGTTGAGAAGGTCTTTTCCGAAGTGAAGCCAAGTCTTGTCTACCACTGTGCTGCCTATACAGCTGTGGACGCAGCAGAAGATGAAGGTAAAGAACTGGATTATGCAATCAATGTCACAGGAACTGAAAATGTTGCTAAAGCAGCAGAAAAGCATGGTGCAACACTTGTTTACATTTCTACAGACTATGTTTTTGCTGGAGATAAGCCAGTTGGGCAGGAATGGGAAGTAGATGATCAACCAGACCCTCAGACAGAATATGGTCGCACAAAGCGCATGGGAGAGGAATTGGTTGAGAAATATTCTAGCCGTTTCTACATTATCCGCACAGCTTGGGTCTTTGGAAATTATGGAAAGAACTTTGTTTTCACTATGCAGAATTTAGCGAAAACACATAAAACCCTGACTGTTGTGAATGACCAACACGGTCGTCCAACTTGGACACGTACGTTGGCTGAATTTATGACGTACTTAGCAGAAAACCAAAAAGAATTTGGCTATTATCATTTGTCAAATGATGCCACAGAAGATACGACTTGGTATGACTTTGCAGTGGAAATCTTAAAAGATACAGATGTCGAAGTTTTGCCAGTAGACTCTAGTAAGTTTCCAGCGAAAGCGAAGCGACCACTCAACTCTACCATGAGTCTAGCTAAAGCTAAGGCAACCGGCTTTGTCATCCCAACTTGGCAAGATGCTTTGCAAGAATTTTATAGGCAAGGAAAGAAATAGCATATTTTTATCAATTGTAGTAATTGGTGTTAGCCGATTTTTGGAGAGGATTATTTTCATCTTCTCTTTTTTTGATCTTTAGAGTAATGAAGATATGAAGTTAAAATTTGTGGTAATGACTTTAATTTTATATTTTACTTTTTGAGATAACGTATGAAGTGTTATTTGATGTTCTAACGTCAAGGATGGATAAGAGTTTTCCAGAAGAAATCTTGTGAAACAAAGCTCATTCTGGTTTTCTTAAAACTGAGCAACTCCCTACTCAATAATCAAGGTTAAATCAGAGAAGTAGGTTAATTGAAACTTTTTGAATTTCCAAGTAACATTTTATACCGGGATAGTTAACTATTTTGCGATGCTTGTTATATGAATCCTTCCAATCAGTTTTTAGGTAATTTTCTACTAAATCAGGTGAGTCATTTGGATAGGATAAGTTTTAGTAATAGCTATTTTTCTGGAGTAATGTGGAGAATTGGGGGCTAGATACTTCAACTTACATACGAGTACCTTCATCTAATTTATTCGTAACAGAGATTATAGAATTCAAAAATAGAGGTAATCGATTGATTGTTTTTCCTTATACACAAATCTCCTAGAAAATGGTATAATTAAGAAACTATAATGTGGGAGAGAGTTAGAATTTGAAAGAAACAACCCATCAAAAAGTATTCTTTTGGAATATATTTGGCAGCCTGTCATCAGCTGTCGTTTCGGTCATTCTTTTAGTTGTTGTTACTCGTGTATTGTCAAGTGAATCAGCTGATTTATACAGTTTCGCTTATGCGATTGCCAATTTATTAGTAATTGTTGCTAGTTTTCAGGTGAGAGATTTTCAAGCGACTGATATTCAAGAAAAGTATTCTTTTGATGCTTATCTTGTAACAAGAATTTTATCTAATATTTTGATGGTACTAATTCTTATCGGCTATATTATCGTAACCCCTTCAATACATAACAATATGGATATTATTTTTGGAGTATCTTTCTTTCGCGTTAGTGAAGCATTGTCGGATGTCTTTCAGGGATTGTTTCAACAAAGAGAACGACTTGATATTGCAGGTAAGTCCTTATTTATCAGAAATAGTCTATCAACCCTTGGATTCTTTATAAGTTTGATTATTTCAAGAAATCTACTATTATCGGTGATTATTCAAATAATTATTGCTTTTTTCTGTATCGGATTATTTGATTACCCACAATCAAAAGCATTTCATAAAATTAATTTTTTTAAAGTAAATGTAAAAGATATTTTTAGTATTTTAAAAGATTGTTTTCCGCTTTTTATCAACGCCTTTTTACTGGTTTCTATTTATAATCAGCCTAAATATGCTTTGAATGATATCTTTAATAAAGGCTTTATTGGAGCAGGTGTGCAAAGGGATTTCAGTGTTCTCTTCACCCCGATATTTTCCATGAATCTTATGATTGTATTCTTGAGGCCAATGATTACCCAGCTTGCAATTTTTCGAGAAGAAAAGAAAATAAGTCATTTTATAACTTATAAAAACAATCTGTTTAAAACGTTATGGTTAACGAGTGTATCTATCTTTTTATTAGGAACATTTTTAGCGATACCTATTTTAGATATTGTTTATGGTACTGACTTAAAGCATTATCATTCTAGTTTTTTGATTTTGTTATTTGGAGGGGTAGCAAGTACTTTTTCTACAGTGTGTGATAATATTCTAACTGTTTTTCGTAAACAACATTATTTGACTATCTCTTTTTTAACGGGATATCTAGTATCTGTGTTGACTGCAAGACCGTTGGTTATGAACTACGAGGTTTTTGGGGCCGCTTTATCATTTCTTTTTTCAATGGTAGCGTGGCTAAGTGTATCCTTGATTATATATTTTGTAACAAATCCCTATACATGGTTTAGAAAGAAAAACAAATGATGAAATTTTCAATTATAGTTGCGGCTTATAATGTGGCAAACTATTTAAATGAATGTGTTGAAAGCTTAGCAAAGCAAAATTTCCCTATGTCGCAGTTTGAGGTATTAATTATTAATGACGGTTCAACGGATGAGGCTACGGGCCCACTCAGTGATGCTTTATCTGATAAATATGATGTTGTTAGAGTTATTCATCAAAAGAATGGAGGCCTGTCTGCAGCTAGAAATACAGGTATTCAAAATGCTGTGGGAGACTACTTGTTGTTTGTTGACGGTGATGACTTTTGGAGTGACAATCATTTTCTCAAAAAGTTGAGTGATAATATTGAACAAAACAAGAGCGATATAGTAATCTTTTCGTATAATAAATTCTATAGTATAGATGATATCATTCAGGTTGGTTTTGAAACTGTTCCTTCTTTTGGACTTTTCAGTGATCATGTCTTGGATTTAGTATCAAAAGAAGTTTTGACTGCTCCTGCGTGGAATAAGTGTGTAAAGAAAGAGTTATTTAATCAAGGATTGGGCTTCCCTGTAGGGTTTTTATCAGAAGATTGTCTTTATTGTGCAAATCTTTTGAAAATGGCAGGTAGTTTTTCTATTCTTAATTCGGATAATTACATGTATAGACAAAACCGAGATGGGAGTATTACTAATATAGTGAAAGAGAAGAATGTCTATGATATTTTAAAAAGTATTGACATTGGATTAAAAGGTATTGAAACATATAATCAAAAACTTAAGACTGCACTTGAGGTTTATTTCACAATATCTTATATTTCAATATTGCCTTTTGTTAATCAGTATCTTCACAATAAAGATATTGGAAGTTTACTGAAAAAATATCAATATCTATTAAAATTTTCTAAAAAAATAAACAATAGGACATTCAAATGGGTTGGTATTTTTACGAAGATTATGGGACTTAGCATATCAATCAAACTTTTTCCACGTTTGATAGGATATTACAAAAAGAGTTAATTAAGTGAATGAAAGTAAGGGAAGTATAAATGTCTAATAATCTAGCAGTTTCAGTTATTATTCCCGTTTATAATGCGGAAAAAGGCATTAGAAAATGCCTAGATTCGCTTTTAGAACAAACTTTTAAGAATTTTGAAATCATATTATTGAATGACGGATCGACTGATAATTCTTTAAATGTGCTTCAAACCTATGCCAATCATTATCCATTCGTTCGAGTGATTGATAAGGAAAATGAAGGTGTGGCAAAAACAAGAAATAGAGGGATTCTCTTAGCTAAAGGGGATTATATTGTTTTTATTGATAATGATGATTATGTAAACAGTGATTATCTGCAAGTATTTTATGAATCCATCTCCAAAGACGAAATGGACATTGTACTTGGTGGTTATAGACGTGTTAACCAAGAATATAAAATTATTTTTCAACAAGATTTGATTGACACAGATTGGTCGAAATATATTGTGGTAGCTCCTTGGGCTCGCATTTATCGAACATCTTTCTTGAAAGAAAATCAAATTCAATTTTTTGACTATCCAATCGGTGAAGATGTTGTCTTTAGTTTAAATGCCTATAATAAAACAGATAAAATCAAAATTATTGATTATAATGGTTATAATTGGTTTTTTAATGAGTCTAGCATTTCAAATACGTCTCAAAGAGGATTTAATCCTAAGATTGATATAGTTTACTTTTTATCACAATTGAAAGAAGTCGCTGGTGATTCGATTTATTTGAGGTACTTTATTAAACGTTATTATATTTGGTATTTGTTGTTTTCAGGCCGTTCTGCATCAAGTTCTGAGTTTATGAATCAGTATAGAATAATAAAAGAATGGATTGGACAAGAGCAAGTGGATTCTAATCTATCACCTCTGTCTAATAAGGTTCATGGTGAGAGATTTCAGATAATTATATTCATCTTGCTTTTTAGAAGCTTAGAATCTTTGAGACTGATGCCACTATTTTCAAAAATCTACTGTAAAGGAAAGAAAACGTAATTGAAAGTTTTAATGATTATTCCTGCTTATAATGAAGAGGAAAGTATTTTAAATACCGTTTTAAGCATTGTCGAATATCGGAAAAAAGTTGATTTTGAATTGGATTATGTCGTCATAAACGACGGTTCGACAGATCACACCAAAGAGATTCTTGATGAAAATGGGCTGAATGCAGTTCATCTTGTGATGAATCTTGGAATTGGTGGAGCCGTTCAGACAGGTTATAAGTATGCTTTAGAGCATGGCTATGATGTTGCAGTTCAGTTTGACGGGGATGGACAGCACGATATCAGTTCTTTGGCATCTTTATTGGAGCCTATTTGTAAGAATGAAGCGGATTTAGTAATTGGGTCACGTTTTGTTGGAAATAAAGCATCAGAATTTCAGACGACTTTTATGCGTCGATTTGGTATTACGATTATTTCTGCTTTTATTAAATGTACAACTGGAAAAAGAATTTTAGATACCACATCTGGTTATCGCTTGGGCAATCATAAGATTATTCGACAGTTTGCGATGCGCTATCCTATTAAATATCCAGAACCAGAGTCTATCGTTCATATTTTAAAACGAAAATATAGAGTAGTAGAAGCTCCGGCAAATATGTTTGAGCGTTCTGGTGGAGTTTCTTCCATAACGCCTATCAAATCAATTCGGTATATGATTGAAGTTTGTTCATCTATTTTGATTGCTGCTTTTATGAAAGAGAGTGAATAATGTCTATTTTGTCTATTGCTATGCTGGTTGCTTCTATTTTATTTTTATATTTTGTGTTTAGAAATATCAATAGGAATAACATATTGTTTGAGCAAGCTTTTATGTGGATTGTGATTGGTTTTGTATTGATTATTATTTCAATTTTTGATTTCATTCCAGTTTATTTTGCTCAACTTTTAGGTTTTGAATTGACCTCAAATTTTTTGCTTTCTCTGGCAGTTTTTTTCTTGTTGATTATCGTATTTTTTCATACAATTGCTATTTCTAAACAAAAGGAGCAAATCAAGCAGTTGGTGCAAGAATTATCAATTACAAAGCAAAAAATTTCTGAATTAGAAAGCGAAAAAGATGAAAAATAACCATACTTGGGTCATTTGCGCTTATGGTGAAAGTGAGTTTTTGGAAGCCTGTATTTTATCTCTGAAAGCTCAAACAGTAAAATCAAAGATTATCTGTTATAGTTCAACCCCTCTTGAGTCTATCAAGCTACTTTGCCAAAAATATGACCTTCCTTTTTATACTAAAGAAGGAGGAGGGATTGGGAAAGATTGGAATAATGCCCTCTCTTTTGTTGATACGCAGTTTGCGACCATTGCTCATCAAGATGACTATTATGAGCCAACTTACCTAGAAGCTGTGCTGCAAAAAATAGAGCAATCTAAAGATGTTTTAATTGCTTATACAGATTACTTTGAAGAAAAAAATGGTGTCAAAATTTTAGCTAATAAAAATCTAAAAATCAAGACATTTATGCTCAAAGTATTGAATATAATGCCAGCTAGCCATTTTTGGAGAAATCGAGTATTAGCTTTAGGAAATCCTATCTCATGCCCAGCTGTTACCTATAATCTGGCTCGGATCAAGGAGTTTCGCTTTGATGAAAAGATGCGGGTCAGTCTAGATTGGTATGCCTGGTATAAGATTAGTGAATATAAGGGACGATTTGCTTTTATCTCTGAAAAACTTATGTGTCACCGGATTCATGAGGAGTCAGAGACGACCAAAACCATTTCAGACAATACTCGAACCAAAGAAGATTTATATATGTATCAGCTCTTTTGGCCTAAATGGATAGCCAAGCTGATTAATCGTGCCTATATAAAAAGTCAAGATTCTAATTCTAATGACTAGACTTGATATGATAAGGAAAGTGTATGAAAGATTTAATATCTGTCGTTGTGACATGCTACAACCATGAAGACTATATTGAGCAATGCTTGCGCAGTATTTTTAAGCAGAGCTACAGAAATATTGAACTTTTTGTTTTAAATGATGGCTCTACAGATAAGTCTGCTCAGATTATCCAAGAAACTCTGAGAGATTCTCCTTTTCCAACACAATTTAAAAGCCATGAGAATATGGGTTTGGTCATGACCCGCAATAAAGGCTTAGGTCTGATTAATGGAGAATTTTTTCTTTTTGTGGATAGTGATAACTTTTTAGATGAAGCTTATATTGAGAAATGCCATCAAAAGCTCTGTCAAGCAGGCGCGGACATCGCCTATAGCGATTTATATGACCCAGAAAGAGAAAAAATATATTTAAAGGGACAGCCCTTTGATTTATCCTCTTTTTTGGAGAGGAGTTATATCGATAGTTGTTCCTTGGTTCGAACAGAAATAGTTAAAGGGGTAGTTTATGATGTGGAACTCAACTATAAGAAGCTAGAGGATTATGAGTTTTGGCTTAATTTAATTATCAACAGACAAGCTGTTCCAATCTATGTTCAAGATACGAAATTAAATTATCGAGTTCTTGAAAGCTCCATGTCTCAGAGAAATTCTACCAAGTATTATTTTGATGTTTATCTTTATGTTTTAAAAAAATATCTAGATAAAATACCTCAGGAAGTTTATCAGGCTCTGAGCGACAATATCTTTACTTTAGAAGGACGGCTAGATGATTTAATCCAGCATACTGCCAAGGTAGCTGACTATGTTTCTGAATTAAAAGGAGAATTAAGCACTTCAAAAGAAACTATCAAAACTTTGAAAATAAATGTGAAAAAGATTAAATATCAGAGAGATGAAGCGATTGAAGAGCAGTTTGAAATTCGCCGTTCTATTTCCTATCGTTTAGGAAATGCAATGATTACACCTCTAAAATATATGGGGCAGATTATTCGGAACCCTAGAAACATAAAAGGTGTTCTTAGTCTGATGAAACAGCAGCTAATTCGACTGAAAAGAAAAGCAAAATCTCCTAAGACATATTATTATCAACTATTGCGCAATTCTCAACGTAAGCAAATTGCAAATTTAAATGGGGGAAAAGTGCTCATTTATGTTATTTTTGAATCTGAAAGACGTTTACAGCAATATAAAATCCTCTTTTTAGAGAAATTAGCGGTTTTAGCTGATGAGACTTTGATTGTAGTGAATGGGGGGGTGCTTGCAGAAGATATAAAAATTTTAGAGAAATATGGTCAAGTGTTAACAAGAGATAATATTGGCTATGATACAGCAGCTTTTCGTGAGGGAATTTTGTCTCTTGGAAAGGATAAGTTGCAACAATATTCTCAGTTAATGCTAGTGAATGATACTAATATTGGTCCAATGAGAGATTTAACAGCAGTCTTTCAAACTATGATTGAAAAAAATCTTGATTTCTGGGGCATTTCTTACGGAGAAACTCAAGAAGATATTACAGGATTTAATAAGTATGGATATATTCCTGAACATTTGCAGTCGTATTTTCTTGTTATCGAGCCGCTGTTATTACATTCAAATGCTTTCTATGACTACTGGGAACAGCTGACAGATACAGACTCACGTGATGAAGCCATTGGTAAACATGAAACTATTTTTACAAAGTATTTTGCAGACTTAGGCTATCGTTATGATGCGCTAGTTCATGAAAATAGAGATTCTGCTATGTATATTCATCCCTTGAGAATGTTAGAAGCAGGCAGTCCACTAATTAAATACACTGCTTTGCGCAACTACGATGACCAGCAATTTTTATGGCAAGGATTGGAAAGAGAATCTGAAATACCGGATTTGTTAGACTATATTCAAGAGAATACGGATTATCCTATCCGTATTCTTGAAAACATTATTCAAAAATTCAAAGATATACCACGTGATCAATATATCTTAATTATTGACGGAGTGGAGAATATTATTCCGCAATGTACCCGCTATCGTGTTTTGAATAAGGCTGAACAGCTTAGAAAAAACGGTTTTGCTGTTAAGGTAGTAAATGCCTCTGAGTTTCAGGTTTCGCAAGCTCAATATGCTAGTCATATCATTATTTATCGCGCTCCTTGGTCTATCCAATTGCAACTTCTATGCGATTTGGCTAAGAGCGAAAACAAACCAGTATATTTTGATATTGATGACTTAGTATTTGATACAATTTATACGGATCAGCTGAGCTATACACAAGGCTTGTCCGAAAAGGATAAAAGCAACTATGATGCTGGGGTCAGAAACTATGGAAAGATGTTGGCGGCTTGTGATGGAGCCATTACTTCAACTAATCAACTGAAAGAAGAATTACTCAAGTATCAGGATACAGTTTTGTTAAATAGAAATTTAGCTTCGAGTGAATTGATGGAAGTTAGCTCATGTTTTATCAAGGATTACAATCAGCAAAGCCAACAAGTTAAGATTGGCTATTTCTCAGGGTCAATTAGTCATAACGAGAACTTTGAATTGATAAAGCCGGCTCTTAAAAAGCTGCTAGAAGCGTATCCGTTTATCGAACTTCATATTGTAGGACATCTAGATATTCCGACAGATATGAAAGTTTATGAGCAACAGATTATTGTTCATGATTATGTTGATTGGAAGACTTTACCACAGTTGATTAGTCAGGTAGACATTAATTTGGCACCTCTGGTAGATTCAATTTTCAACCGTGCTAAATCTGAAATCAAATGGTTAGAAGCAGCAATGGTTAAAGTTCCTACAATTGCTAGTGATATAGGTGCTTTTGCAGATATGGTGATAGATGGTCAGACGGGGCTTTTAGCCAAAGAGGATGAATGGAAAGAGAAGCTGGACAGCTTGATTTTTTCAGCTGAACTGCGGCAGAGATTGGCAGAAAATGCCTATCATTTTGTTTTAGAAAATTGCAGTTTAGATAACAAAGATGAAATGGTGACATATTTTGAAAAGAATAAAAACAATAAAAGTTGAAACAATCTTCTTGATATTAGCAAGTATTTTTATCCTGACGTTTATGATTGTCCAGCCAATCAATCGTGTACCTGATGAAAGTAATCATGCTCGGATGACTTGGGAAGTTTTTCATAAGCCCACATCCGAAACTTATAAATGGATGGAGAAGATTCCTGCTACACCAGATGTTTCTCCTAAGGACTACAAACAATTATTTACTAAAAAAATTGCTTTATCAAAAGAAACATTTTCTTTTAGATTCAATCTAAAATCCCTCTCTTTTCTTCCTCAGTTAATTGGAATGACTCTTGGAAGTTTCCTTTATCCCTCTGTTGGTGTAATTGTCATGATGGGACGTCTTTTTAATGCTTTGGCTTACATTATAGGAATTTACTTTCTTATTAAGTATTTTAAATATGGTAAGAAAGCTCTGCTTTTTATTTCCCTTTTGCCTATTATGGTTCAGCAAGCTGCTTCACTGTCTTATGATGTGATGAACTACTTAGAGATTATGCTGGTAATTGGCTTTTTCACTAATATTGCTTATAAAAAGAAATTTACAAATAAGAATTTGCTTGAATTGTTCTTTATTTCAATTGGACTCTTTATAACCAAGCCTAATAATTTACTTTTGCTGGGACTATTGCCGTTTATTGATTTTGAATTTGAAGGTTTTTTATCAGCTCTAAATAGAGGTTTTTTAGCAACAAAAAATTTTGTTGATCGTTATCGCTATGTTTTCTATATATTGGGATTTATTGCGTTTTTCTTAGCACTTCATCTGGCTTTTCGCAATCAAGGCGGATTAATGCATTACGGTAGGATTTTGCTTAATACTCTCTTTAAACAGCGTCTAAATGGTGATTTGAATACAATTTTGACAATTGGGATATTTGGATTCTTGGGAAATTTCACTATCCAATTACCGCTTTGGTTAATTTTTATTGATGTTGCAGTACTTATCATCATTTTCTTGCAATCCCAAAAGGATTTTATGAGTCGGAGCTACACTGTTATATCTTGTTATCTTTTTGTAGTGCAGGTTATTGCTGTTATCTCTATTATGTATTTACAGTGGACACCGATTGTCCTTGGTAAAAATGCACCAGTGTCAGTAGGGGCTCAAGGCCGCTATTTCACGCCTTTTCTCATTTTGCTACTACCAACAGTCGCAAATCTTGGTGTATTGGAGATAAAAGAAGAAAAAGTTAATAGACTAATGGTTGGTACCTTGATTGTCAACTTCCTGATTTCTCTGTATTTAATGGTACCATTTTATTGGAATTTATTAGGATAAGCTATGAAAAAAACTATATTATTCATTTCCCCAACGGGAACACTAGACAATGGTGCAGAAATATCAATTGTTCATTTGATGGAATATCTAGTGCAAACGGGCCATACCGTCATCAACGCTATTCCCGACTACCATGTGTCAGTTCAGCAGGATTATATAGCAAAACTTGCTAAAAAAGGTATCGAAACACTAGCTTTGCCATCTGTTAAGTGGTGGTGGGAAGATGCACCAGGTGGTTTACCAGGAACTCATAACGAAAGAGTTATATCCTATCAGGAAAATATTGCTGCACTTAGGAAAATCATTACAGACAAACAAATTGAATTAGTCATTACGAATACAGTTAATATGTTTCAAGGAGCAATAGCCGCTGCTTGTGAGAATATTCCGCATTTTTGGCTGATTCATGAATTTCCTAATGGAGAATTTGGCTACTATAAAGAAAAAATTGGTGTCATAGACTCTTTAGCAGATGAGATATTCACTGTCACAGGTAACCTTCAAAAATCAATATCTTCTTTCTTGCCTCAACGTGAAGTTAAATCATTTATTCCATATAATGAAGTCGTATCAATAAAGTTAAAACTAGGAAACAAGAAAAGGTTTGTTTCTGTTGGCCGAGTAAATGATAATAAAAATCAGTTAGAACTGATTCAAGCTTATCAAAACTTAGAGAATGCTTCGGATTATGAGCTTGTATTTATTGGTGGTTGGGATGAAACTTATAAAAAGAAATGTGATGATTATATCCAAAAGCACCGATTAACAAATATTTTGTTTTTAGGACACAAAGATAATCCTTGGGAAGAGTTGACATCAGAAGATATCTGTGTCTTCACTTCCAAGATTGAAACTTTTGGTTTAGTTTACATAGAGGCCATTTTAAATGGAATTCCAACGATTATATCTGATAATCAAGGATATATGACAGCCTATAATTTATTTGAAGTCGGTACCATTTACCAACTAGGGAATATTGGACAGTTGACGAGTGCTTTGCAAGATTCTATAAAAACTTTCTCACAGCAAAAAGATTTTGTTGTAAAACAAAGAGAGAGAATTCAAGATATTTATCGAGTTGAAAATAACTATGAGGAGTTGTTAAGTGCAATAGCAAAAGATAAAGTAATAAATAAGAAAATATTGTATTATTTTAATAGTCTATTTGAATTCACAAAAGTATCTGAGAATAAAAGTACATCTCTATTAAAAAAAATTATAAGAAGAATAAAATAATAGATATTTTTGAAAAACAGTAAATGATAAATGAAATGGCATTTACTGTTTCTTTCTAGCACAAACCGCCAATAAAGTGATATAATAGATTAGATTGCAAAATCTTGAATTGAGGGAAATCATGAAACATATATTCATCATCGGAAGTCGTGGACTTCCTGCTAAATATGGTGGATTTGAAACCTTTGTTGAGAAATTAGTCGAGAACCGTGTATCTCTTCAAATCCAATACCATGTAGCTTGTTTATCAGATGATGAAGTCTATCATCATTTTGATTACAAAGGCGTAGATTGTTTTACGATTAAAGCACCAAAACTTGGCCCAGCTCGCGTTATTGCTTATGATATGATGGCAATCAACTACGCACTTACATTAGTCAAGCAACAACAGATTGAGCGTCCTATTTTCTATATTCTAGGAAATACAATCGGAGCTTTTATCGCACCTTTTGCTCGAAAAATTCACCATGCTGGTGGTCTCTTTTATATCAATCCTGATGGACTTGAGTGGAAACGTGCCAAGTGGTCTAAGCTCGTTCAAAAGTACCTCAAATATTCTGAGAAAGTGATGACCAAGCATGCCGATTTGGTGATTTCGGACAATCAAGGAATTGAAAGCTATATCCAGAAAGCTTATCCATGGGCTAAAATGACCTTTATTGCTTATGGAACCGATTTGTGTTTGTCATCTTTAACTGCTCAGGATGAAAAAGTCCGACACTTTTTTGATACATGGGCAAGTAAAAAAAAAGATTATTATTTGATTGTTGGGCGTTTTGTTCCAGAAAATAACTATGAAATCATCATTCGTGAGTTTATGAAGTCACAGACGCAACGAGACTTGCTGATTGTCTGCAATCATCAAGGTAATGCTTATTTTGAAGAACTACGACAAAAAACAAATTTTGACCAAGATGAGCGGATTAAGTTTGTCGGTACTGTTTATGATCAAGAATTATTGAAGTATATTCGCAATCAAGCGTTTGCTTATATTCACGGTCATGAGGTCGGCGGCACCAATCCTGGACTGCTGGAGGCGCTAGCTCAGACAGATTTGAATTTAGTGCTGGGTGTGGACTTTAATCGACAAGTGGCAAAAGAAACAGCTCTTTACTGGGATAAGAAAGAAGACAGCCTAGTTGATTTAATTCATCAGGTAGATAAACAGTCCGACTTTTCAGATCTAGGTCAAGCTGCCAAAGAAAACATGGAAGAACACTACACTTGGGAAAAAATTGTGGGTGAATACGAGGAATTATTTTTATCATGAAAGTGACCATTCTCATGTCCACCTACAATGGTGAACGGTTTTTAGCAGAACAGATTGAAAGTATTCGGCAGCAGACCTATACAGACTGGCAACTGTTGATTCGAGATGACGGTTCTAAAGACAAGACGCGTGAGATTATTCAAGATTTTTGTCAAAAAGATAATCGCATTCATTTTGTCAATCCTGATAGTGTCGAAAATCTTGGTGTTATCAAAAGTTTCTTTTATCTTTTGAAATATCAAACATCAGATGTTTACTTTTTTAGCGACCAGGATGATGTCTGGTTGCCGAAGAAAGTAGAAATGCAGCTAAAAGAAGCGCTTAAACACGATGACAGTCAACCTTTACTGGTGTATACGGATTTAAAAGTTGTAAATCAAGAGTTAAATGTTGTACATGAAAGTATGATTCGTACACAGTCTGACCATGCAAACACGGAACTGCTTCAAGAATTAACAGAAAATACTGTTACAGGCGGCGTTTCGATGATTAACCAAGCTCTGGCTGACTTATGGACAGGTCAAGAAGTTCATGACCTTCTCATGCATGACTGGTATTTAGCTTTGTTAGCAGCAGCATTTGGTCACTTAGTCTATATAGATCAACCAAGTGAACTGTATCGACAACATTCCAATAATGTTTTAGGTGCAAGAACCCTCAGAAAAAGGATGCAAAATTGGATTCGCCCACATATTCTTTTTGCCAAGTATTGGAAATTGATTCAAGATAGCCAAGAACAAGCAAGGAATTTATTGGCCTTGTCTCTAACTGCTCAAAATAAAGAACTGATTGAAAATTTTGTGACAATCATGGAAGTTTCTTTTACGGAGCGTTTGCGTCGTCTTAAAAAATACGGCTATCGAAAGAATCGTGCCTTCCATACTTTTGTCTTCACCACTTTGATTCTCACAAAATTTGCTTATAAGGAGTAATGATGGACTTATTTAGTCGAAAAAATATGATTCTCTTACGCGAGATGATTAAAACGGATTTTAAATTACGGTATCAAGGAAGTTTGATTGGGCATTTATGGTCCATTTTGAAACCTTTTATGCTATTTACAATTATGTATTTAGTATTTGTTCGATTTTTGAAATTTGACGATGGAACTCCCCATTATGCAGTAGGATTGTTGCTAGGGATGGTAACTTGGAGTTTCTTTACAGAAGCTACCAATATGGGAATGCTATCGATTGTTTCACGTGGAGATTTGCTGAGAAAATTAAATTTCTCTAAATCAATTATCGTTTTTTCAGCCATTGCCGGTGCAGCTATTAACTATGCAATAAATATTTTAGTAGTCTTTGTATTTGCTCTGATTAATGGCGTCTCTATTAATGTGGGGTGGCTGGTTATTATTCCTTTATTTATTGAATTGATTTTACTAGCTACAGGAGTTGCATTGCTTTTGTCGGCTTTATTTGTTAAGTATCGTGACATTGGACCAATTTGGGAAGTTGTCTTACAAGCTGGTATGTATGCTACACCTATTATTTATTCTTTAACATTTATTCTTCAGCGCGGACAAATAACCATCGCTAAAGTGATGATGCTTAATCCTTTGGCACAAATTATTCAAGATTTGCGTCACTATATTGTTTTTTCAGGAAGCATGAGAGGCTGGGATTTGATTAACAATCGCTTGCTTGCATCTTTTCCTTATCTATTGCCCGTTTTGATTTTTGGATTTGGACTGTATATTTTTAATAAGAATGCTAAGAGATTTGCGGAGATTTTATAATGTCGAATGATATTGCAGTAAAAATTGATCATGTAAGTAAATTTTTTCGTTTACCAACCGAGGCGACTCAAAGTTTAAGAACTAGCTTGGTCAATCGATTTAAAGGAATTAAAGGTTACAAAGAACAACATGTATTAAAAGACATCTCCTTTGAGGTTGAAAAGGGTGATTTCTTTGGAATTGTTGGCCGAAACGGTTCTGGTAAGTCAACACTTCTTAAAATCATTTCAGAGATTTATGTTCCTGAGAAAGGAACTGTCACTATTGATGGAAAACTAGTTTCTTTCATTGAGCTGGGAGTAGGCTTCAATCCTGAACTGACTGGTAGGGAAAATGTCTATATGAATGGTGCTATGCTTGGATTTTCTACTGAAGAAGTAGATGCTATGTATGAAGAAATTGTTGAATTTGCAGAATTAAGTGAATTTATGAATCAAAAGCTAAAAAATTATTCCAGCGGTATGCAAGTTCGTTTAGCATTTTCAGTTGCTATCAAAGCTCAGGGAGATATTCTCATCCTTGACGAAGTGTTAGCTGTTGGAGATGAAGCTTTTCAACGTAAGTGTAACGATTACTTTATGGAACGCAAAAAGTCTGGAAAAACAACAATTCTAGTAACACATGATATGAATGCAGTAAAAAAATATTGCAATAAAGCTGTTTTAATAGAAGATGGTCTCATCAAAGTAGTTGGCGCGCCTGATGATGTTGCTAATCAATATAGCCTAGATAATGCGAGCCAAAAAAAAGCTTTGAACGATGATTTTACTGCAGAACATGAAGCAGTTTCTGAGTTAAAAGTCAATCTTTTGAGTCCTGCACAGATTACGCCTCATCAAGAAATCAAATTTGAAATTTCTTATCAAGTTAATCAGGCTATTCCAACTTATATCGCTTTTTCCTTGACTGATATTGATCGAAATATTTGGATTTACAACGATAATTCTTTTGATGATATGACAGAAGGGATGGGTGAAAAGAAATTTTTGTATACATGTTCTCTTGCTGAAGTTAATGATATCAAGCTTAAATTGCAAGTTTCTGTTCGGGATCAGCATGATCAAATCGTTGCTTTTGCGGATTCCAAGAATACTCCCATTATTTTGGTTAACCGTAAAGACATAGCGGATGATGATGTATCGGCTAAAGATTCTGCAACAGGTTTGATTCAGCGAAATGGAACTTGGAAAATTTCACAATAGAGCAGGGTGATTCTATGGAACGAATGCTACTTTATACTCATTTTAATAAATTAAATCAAGTGAGTAACCATATATTTTATCAATTAACACAATTAAAACCTTTATTTTCTACAATTATCTTTATTTCAAATAGCCCATTAAAAAAAGATGATAAAACGAAACTGCAAAAAGAATTGGATATTGAGATAGTGATTGAACGGAACAATATAGGTTTTGACTTTGCAGCTTGGCGTGATGGAATGCAATACATTGGTTTTGACAAAATAAAAGACTATGATTCACTAACTATTATGAATGATACTTGTTTTGGACCATTATGGGATTTGCGAAAAATCTATGAAGATGCTGAAAAAAATAAAGCAGTTGATTTTTGGGGAATGACCAATTTCCGTAAAACAAAATATTTTAAAGAGCATTTACAAAGTTATTTTGTATCGTTTAAACAATCCATGTTAAAATCAGAAGTTTTCCAAAAATTTTGGTCGCAAATAAAAGATTTTACAGATGTTCAAAGTGTTATAAATCAATATGAAACGCAGTTTACAGCTTATTTTCAAAAGAAAGGTTTTAACTATCAAGCTTTTTATGATACTTGTAAAGAAGAAGTAGGAGAGTTGTTGCATCCTGATTTTTCCTATTATAAGCCACAAACTATTCTTGAAAAAAAAGTTCCTTTTTTAAAAGTAAAAGCTATTGATGGCAATCCCTTTTTAGCTAGTTCTCTTTTGGAGATAATTAAAAGAGAGTCGTCTTATCCCATCTCTTTGATTAAAATGCATATGTTTGAATATTTTTCCCCAGATGCTCCCTATCTTTTACAAGGAAAAATTCTTGCTCAGCACAATGAAGTTACTTCGGCACATAAAGATGTTGTATTGCATATTCATGTTACAAATTTATCAATATTTGAACAGTGGATGAATAAAATAGTTGTTCAATTTCCTCAATTTGAGTATTTGATGACAACGTCTGATATAAAAATATTTGAGTATTTGAATTCTTATTTAAAAGACTCTTCTATTAAGAATCAGATACGGTTGACTCAAGAGCAACATCCATTATTAGCTATGTTTGCTCAAGCGGAAAGATTAAAAACATACAAATATATTGGACATTTGTCTACTCATACTTTGATTCCTGAAGTAGCTGGTTTAGACCAATGGATGCGGGATGATTTAGTTAACATGATAACTGAGAATATGAACTATAGTATCAATGCTTTGGAACATTGTTCTAATTTAGGGCTTGTTATACCTGATCTTCCGAGTGTGGTTAGAAATGGTTTATTTTATCAGAAACCTCTTAAAGAGGATATGGAAAAACTATGGAAATTATTGTCCTGTCGAAAATCTTTTAAGTTTACTGATGCAGTAACTCTGACAAGAGTTTACGGTGGGTGGATGTGGTTTAAGTATGAGGCTGTAGAATCCCTATTTAAAACTAGTTTCAAAACCTTCAGTAGCTATTCTCTTCAAGAGCAATCAACTATTTTAGAAAATTTACTTGTTTATGTAGCTTGGGACAAGAGTTATGATTTTCAAATTATCCCTTTATCACAGTCTTTTCCATCTCTTTTAGACTTGCAAAGACTGGATTATCAGTTAATGAAACAGCAAGAACAGTTAATACACAAAAAAAGTTTTACAAAACGACTTGCAAGATTCTTTGGTAAGGAAGTATGATGAAATTTTTACGAAAAAATTATGAGCAAATTAGTTTTATTCTAATTAGCTTTTTAATGCTTGATGTGTCCATTGTTAATCTTAGTATGGCATTGAATAGTCATGTTGATTTAACTACTTATCCTTTTTTATGGATTGAGATTCTATTATCTACCTTTTTCTTATTTGGTATCAGTTTCCTAATTTCTAACTTATCATATAAAAAGCTTACAACATGGTATGTTATTATATATGGTTTATACACTATTTTTTCTTATTTACTTGAGGTGACTAGAAATGTCAATAATCCTTCATTTAAATTTGAAAAAATTTTTCAAAATCATTTTTTACAACTGTATTTTTTACCAGTTTTATTAGTGATATCTATCATGGTTGTTCTTTATAAAACAATTCCAAAGTTGGATAAACTATCTTTATTTAAAGGATTACACATTGATAAAAGTGATTCAAGTGGAATGGAGAATCTTCTTTTATCACAATTGTTATTATCCCTTGTGTTTTCTGATAATAAATTTTTAAGTGTATTAACAAAAACAGAATTTTTGAGTAGATTTTATGAAAAAAAGCTCCAAATCAATGAACTGTTCGTATTTTCTCTCACTAGTCTAGTATTTTTAATATTTGTGTTTGGCTCTGTATTAAGTCTTTTAGTAGTCCAAGGAATGAAAGATCTTAGTGAGAATAAAAATAGTTTTTCGGTTGCTACTTTATTTAGTGCAATATTTGCTGTAGTATTCAACTACACAATCCAAAATAGTATTCGAGCAGATATATCAGTTTTAGATTTACGTTTATTTGCAGGGGCTAGTCTCTTTCAAATTAGTATCTTTTTTATAACTTTCATTTGGCTATATGCAGTTTTTAATAGTTTCCTCTTACCAACTATACTAATTTTAGTAGTGGGAATAGGAAGTTCCATTGCTAGTGCTTTAAAATTTCAATATCGTCAAGAACCCATTTTGCCAAGTGATATCGTTTGGTTGCGAAATCCAAAAACATTGCTTGATTTTATTGGTGGAAATTATATTATTTATATTTTGTTAATTTTTTTACTAATAGCCTCTCTTTATTGGTCTTTGAGAAAAAAGATTTTACCAAACAAAACAGTTCCAAATATAAAATATCGAATGATTTTGCTTGTATTACCAACTGTCTTTTTCTTTGGTATTTTACAAGTGTTCTCTTCTAAAAAGGATGGGAAAATTGCTGATAATATTCCAGTAATGTCCATTTTAAATAATTATCATGATTTAACTTGGTTTGGAAACACTGTCAATTCACAGATGCGCTCTGTATCTTTTGTGTGGTTTTCACAGATGTCAGATACGACTATGACTCAACCGAAAAAATATTCCAAGGAAATCATTAAGAATTTGGAAAATAAATATAAACGTATCGCGGCTAACTACAATCAATCCAGAACGGAAAAAATTGAAAATCAAACGGTTATTTATCTTTTGAGTGAAAGCTTTTCTGATCCTGCCCGTGTAGAAGGAGTTACTATGTCAGAAAATCCAATTCCAAATATTCAAGAAATCAAAAACAAATCAACAAGTGGTTTAATGAAATCAGATGGATATGGTGGTGGTACTGCCAATATGGAATTTCAGACATTAACGGGGCTTCCTTTCTATAATCTTTCTCCTTCTATTTCAGTCATCTACACAGAAGTAGTGCCGGGAATGAACAAGTTTCCATCAATTAGTGATTTTTATAGCCGTAAGAACCGTACCGTTATTCACTTAGCTTCACCAAGCAATTATTCCAGAAATATTATTTACAATGACTTAGGGTTTAATAAATTTATTCATTATGGGACTAAGGGACTAAAAGGTGATCAGATTGGTGGGAATTATAGTGATAAAACAACATATAACCAGATTTTAAATAATTTGAAGGAAAATCAAAATCAATTCTTTTCGGTTATGACGATGCAAAATCATATGCCTTGGACAGAGCCGAATCCCGTGAATATCTCTGCCGACTATACTGTTTTTTCAGATGCAGATAACCAAACTTTATCCAACTATGTGAGGATGTTATACCACACAGACGTGGCCACAAAGGATTTTCTTGATCAACTTTCAAAAATAAATAAAAAAATTACAGTTGTTTTTTATGGAGATCATTTACCAGGGCTTTATCCACAGTCGGCTTTCAAAAATAATCCAGATAGCCAATATTTGACCGACTATTTTGTGTGGAGTAATTATGAGACGCCTAAATTGGACTATCCGATTGTAAATTCAAGTGACTTCACAGCTCTATTATTAGAACAAACCAATTCAAAAGTGTCACCTTATTATGCTTTATTAACAGAAGTTTTACACAAAGCAAGTGTTGATAAAAAAGATTTGGATGAGGAGGGGCGGCAAATTGCAGAAGACCTGAAACTTGTTCAATATGATATGGTGGCGGGTAAGGGCTATTTGTCAAAAGATTTTTTTAAAGTACATAGTGAGTAAAAAGCTATAATAAGTAGCTCTACAAATCTCTATAGTTGGCTAAAAATTCAACTATGGAGTTTTTTCTTATGAAATGAGTTATGAATAGAATATAACAATATGTAAAATTGATTTTGTCATTATTTTTTGTCGAAAAGAATTCTTCATCTTTTTATGACATGAAAAGAAATTGGCATCAAGAACAATAAAATTTTCTTTGGTATGTTAAAAGTTAAGATGCTTTATAGATTTAAAAACAGATTTAATTACTAAACGAGTTAATTAGTTAATTCGATGATTACAACAAAGTTAGAGTTCAAAATAAAAAGGACTAAATCCAATACAGGCTTCAGTCCTTAAATCAACTATTTTAGCTTTTTTAGTTTTTAATCAAAATAGAGCAGATCTTTACTTGTACTTGTAAAGACTTCAAAGCCTTCTTTTGTGACATACCCGCAGTCTTCAATACGAACGCCAACTTTTCCAGGAATATAGATACCAGGCTCAACAGAGAAGCACATACCTTCTTCGATAACCATATCATTTCCTTCCATGATAGATGGAAATTCATGTACGCTCATACCGATACCATGTCCCAGACGATGATTGAAATATTCACCATAACCGGCTTTTTCGATGACTTCGCGTGCTGCGCGGTCTACTTCATGAGCTGTTACTCCGGGCTTGATGAAGTCAAGAGCTGCCCGTTGAGCTTCAAGCGTTAGATTGTAAATGTCTTTTTTAAACTGATCTGGTTTTCCAACAGCAACTGTCCGTGTCATATCGCTGGCATAACTATTGACCATACAGCCAAGGTCAAATAGAAGCAGGGCATTGTTTTCGACTTTGTTTGCACCAGGAATGCCATGCGGATTAGCAGCATTATCACCTGTTAAAACCATAGTTTCAAAGCTCATCTCATATCCGAGTTGTTTGATACCAAAGTCAATTTGAGCAATAATATCTGTTTCTGTTTTATCGAGAGAGATAGTATCAAAACCAATCTTAACAGCTTTATCTGCGTATTCTCCTGCGACAAACATTTTCTTGATTTCATCGGCCGATTTGATGAGGCGCATACGATTGATACATGGGGTTAAGTTTGTAAATTCAGCTTGTTCAAAAACGGTCCGCAATCCATTGTATTTGGTCAAAATCAAGTTATCAAACTCAACAGCAACTTTGCGGGCGCTGTCCGCTGGTAAGGCTGCTTTGATTTTTTTCCAAGGATTCTCAGAGTCAACATAACCCACAACTTTAAAATTGACAATCGCACTAGCACGTTCTACTTCAAGAGCAGGCACAAAGAGTAGTGGTTCATGATTTGTGAAAATAAAAAGAAACATCTGACGTTCGTGAGGGTCGCTATAAAATCCTGTTAAATAATTGATTGTAACAGGATCAGAAACCACGGCAACATCTGCTTTTTCTGTTTCCAGATAAGAAATAATTTGATTTATTTTAGTCATTCTAGTACCTTCTTTCTACCCCTCTATTTTTGCAAAAAAATAGGTAAAAATCAAGAGGACAGTAAGAACTTTTTTTCACTTCAGAAATTTTACAGATTGGGTACATTTTTCTTGTAAAATCATTGGTAAAATTGCTAAAAATTTGCCTAAAAAACAAGATTTTTCAAAAAGTTATCAAAATGCTTGAAAGTGTTTCCAATAAGTGATAAAATGAGTTTGGTAGGAATGTGAAAACGGTATTTTCAATATAGAAAGGAAGAAGCATGAACACAGACGATACAGTAACCATTTATGATGTCGCGCGTGAAGCGGGAGTTTCAATGGCAACCGTTAGCCGTGTGGTAAATGGAAATAAAAATGTAAAGGAAAATACAAGAAAAAAAGTCTTGGAAGTGATTGACCGCTTGGATTACCGACCAAATGCGGTAGCGCGTGGCTTAGCTAGCAAAAAGACGACGACTGTTGGAGTTGTCATTCCAAATATTACAAGCAGTTATTTTGCAACGCTTGCAAAAGGGATTGACGACATTGCAGAGATGTATAAATACAATATTGTTTTAGCAAATAGTGATGAAGATGATAACAAGGAAGTTTCTGTTGTCAATACTCTGTTCTCAAAACAAGTAGATGGTATCATTTTTATGGGCTATCATTTGACAGAAAAGATTCGCTCCGAGTTTTCTCGTTCGCGGACGCCAGTTGTGCTTGCAGGCACGGTTGATGTGGAGCATCAATTACCAAGTGTGAATATTGACTATAAGCAAGCGACCATGGATGCAGTTGAACGTCTTACAAAAAATAATCAAAAAATTGCTTTTGTAAGCGGACCTTTGGTGGATGACATCAATGGTAAGATTCGTTTAGCTGGCTACAAAGAAGCTTTGAAGAAAGCCAAACTTACTTATAGTGAAGGATTGGTTTTTGAGTCAAAATACAGCTATGATGATGGTTATCAATTAGCAGAACGGGTCATTACTTCCAAAGCCACAGCAGCTTTTGTGACTGGTGATGAGCTGGCGGCTGGGCTGTTAAATGGTTTATCAGACAAGGGTGTAAATGTACCAGAAGATTTTGAAATCATCACTAGCGATGATTCGCAGGTAGCACGCTTCACTCGTCCAAATTTGACAACTATTGGTCAACCTTTGTATGACCTTGGTGCAATTAGTATGCGCATGCTGACTAAGATTATGCACAAGGAAGAGCTGGAAGAACGTGAAGTGGTATTAGCTCATGGTCTTATTGAGCGCCGTTCAACAAGAAAGTAAGTAGAGTTAGACAGAACTTGAAATTTTCAATTTTAAGTTTGTTGTCCAATCATTTTGCTACTCGTTTATTATGAGAGTAGTTTATGTCTGAGATACTAGTGTCTCAGACTTTTTTGTTTTCAAGAGGCTTTATACCTTTGTGGTTTTATTT